>DASZQQ010000381.1:0-4012 GCA_035549595.1 Caulobacteraceae bacterium | reverse complement strand
TCCCGGTGACGTAGCGGTCCTGGAAGCCGGAGGTCCTGATGCGGTCGGCGATCTCTTCGCGCGGCAGGACGGCGGGCGCGCCGGGCGGCTGGCCGGGCCACAGGCGCACGGTCTCGGTCGGGTCCGCAGGCTCGGCGGCGGCGGCCGCTGGCCGGGCCGCCAGGGTGGTCCCGGCGAGGGCCGCGAGAGCCGCCCGGCGGTCGACGATCGGAGAGGGGAAAACACGCCCGGCCATCTTGATGACACCGGTAGCATTGTTGCGTGGACGGGGCTAGCTTCAAGCCGATGACGAGCCGCAGATCGTTCCTGTCCGGGGTCCTGGCCGCCGGTGTCGCGCCGAGCGGCGCGCGCGGGGCGATCGACGCGGTGAGGGTGGGGCGCACCCTCGATGCGGCGGTCGGGGCGGCGACGGCCCGGGCCGACGCCCTGCTGAGGCGCCTAGGCCTGGCGTCAGGCCCCGTCGCCGGCCGCATAGCCGCCCTGATGGCCGACGGACGCTGGCTCTATCCGGACGACGACACCGGCCGCGACCAGGCCGTGGCCGACATGAACGCGCGGCTCGCCGCGCTACGGCCGCGGTTGCCGAGGGCACTCGGCGACCTGCCGATCCCGCCCGCCGAGGTGCGCCGCATGTCGGCCGACGACGCCGCGAAGGGGAGGGCGGGCTACCGCGACGCCGCGGCCGGCGCCTACTACGTCGACCTGGCCCACATCCGCGCGCGTCCGGCCTGGACCCTGCCGAGCGTAGCCTTCCACGAGGTGGTTCCCGGGCACCTGCTGCAGCTGTCCCTTCAGGCCGCCGCCGGGGCGGATCCGCCGCGCCCGCCCGCCGCGTTCGAGGGCTGGGCCATCTACGCCGAGGCGCTGGCCGCCCGGCTCGGCGCCTACGCCGACGATCCTCTGGGCGAGATCGGCTTCCTGCACTGGCGGCTGTTCCGCCTTGCCCGGGCGGCGGCCGACGTCGGCCTGCATGCGCACGGCTGGAGCCGCGACCGGGCGCTGGCCGCCATGCGCCGCATCCAGGGTCCGGCCGTCGCCTTCGTCACCCCCGAGGCCGACGTCGACCGCATCGCCACCCACCCCGGCCAGACCGCCGCCGAAGCCCTCGCGGCGCTCCGGCTGGAACGGCTGCGTCCGGCGGACGAAGCGCGCTGGCCCAGTTTCCACCGGGCGGTACTCATCGACGGTCCTTGGCCGCAAGCGGCGCGGCGGTGAAGGGGACACGATCCCTGGCGGTATCATGTCCCCGGTGGGCGCGATGGGGACATGATGCCTCCGGCATCGTGTCCCCGAACGGTTAGGGCAGCGCCACGGCGTTGTTCAGCTGGGTCACCTCGGCGACCGGTAGCGTCACCCGCACGTGCGCGCCCTTTGCGTCGAAGCCGGCGGGGAGGGTGAGACGGACCACGGCGGTCTTCGGCTGCAGGTCCTTGGGCGCCTTCAGCGGCGGGACCGGGGCGTGGGCCACCGCCTTGCCGGCCGCGTCCTCGACCACGACCTCGCCCGCCGGGGCGTCCAGGAAGCCGAGGCTGTGCACGGTGACCTCGACTGAGCGGCCGCTCCGGCGCACGTCGTCGGTCCCGACGCCGAGGTCGGCGCGGGTCTCGGTCGGCGGCCCTGGCGTGGCGAGGTCGAAGGTCAGCACGGTCGTCGTTCCGGGCGCGAAGGTCACGGGGACGCCGAGGCTCTTCTCGAGCGGCAGGTCGCGCGTCTCCACCGCCCCGTCGGCGCGGTCGTCGCCATTGGCGTCGACGCCCGAGGTCATCCGCCACTCGCCGGCCGCGACGTTCCAGCCGGTCATCGTCGCGCGCAGCGGCCGGGCGGTGGTGTTGAAGGCGATCACCTGGAAGTGCGTCGGCGTCGCGCCGCGGACCAGGATCGCGACCTTCTCGGCGTCCGCGTCGTCGTCGAAGCGCCAGCTGACGGTCGCGCCCGGCGAGATCCAGTTGCGCATCAGGCCGATACCGCCGAGCCGCGCGCGCTGCAGGAACTCCGAGGAGACCTCGACCCGGTCGGTCCACCAGTGGCCCTCGGTCTGGCTGTACATGCGCGTCTCAGCGTCCCGCAGCTCGTCGCCGAACAGCTCTTCGAGGTAGCGCTTGTCGCCGGTGGTCTCCCAGGCGAGGTAGCGGTCGAGGTTCGAGGCCCTAGGCCCGTCCGCCGCCTTCACCGCCGCCGCGCCCCAGTCGCCGCGGTGGCCCAGCACCGCCAGGGCGTTCTCGGTCACCTGCCGAAGCGCCTTGTCGCCGTCCTTCGCCTGCGCGGCCAGCAGCGGCTGCAGGTACTTCGCATCGCCCGTCCAGCGCCACGAGGCCCAGAACAGCTGGAACGGCGGGGTGTTGGGCGGCAGGGTCGCGCGGGTGGCGTCGGTGCGCCAGTTGATCTCGTCGGGCCAGGTCATGCGCCCGTCCGGGCCCGGCTTGCCGTGGGCCAGGAGGCCGTCGGCAAGGCCGGTGACGAAGGCCCGTCCCGTCGGCTCGGCGTTGTAGTCGCCCAGCAGCAGGCCCGGATGGAGCACGAGATAGGAGTAGTACTTCGACCACTCCCACGGCCCCTCGCGGTACATGCCCGAGCCCGAGTACCAGTTGGTCACGAAGTGCAGGTGGCCCGCGCCATTGCGCTGGATGATGCGCGGGTAGGCCGCGACCGTGGTCATCAGCCGCTCGACCACCTTCGGGTCGCCCCAGTTGAGATAGAGGCTCTCGCTGTTGGCGTTGATGCCCTCCTCGTAGGAGTGCAGCTCGTCGGTCCAGATGGTCGAAAGGCCGTTGGTGAACATGCCGTTCCGGTAGGCCGCGTCGGCGACCTTCATCTGCGAGGCGCGCAGGCGGTCCGGCTCGACGCCCATGAGGGCGAGGCCCGGCCATTGTTCGACGAGGTCGGTGTCGTCCGAGATGCCCCCGCCGAAGTCGCCGTAGGCCACCTGGCGGTTGTCGATCCACCAGTCGACGAAGCGGCGCACCGCCTTCAGGTCCTCGAGCTGGCGGAAGGCCCAGAGCGGCACGCCCGCCGGCGCCGCCGGCTGCACGAAAGGCAGGCGACCCTCGCTGCCGTAGGTGATGTCGGCCCAGTACTCGCGGCCGATGCGGTTGTCGGGATCGACGCGCAGCAGGTCGGTGATGTCCGCGTCCAGGCGGCGGAACAGGGCCTCGCGCTTGGAGGCCGTGTGCTCCTCGACCAGGAAGCCCCAGTTGTCCTTCACCTGGTTGGTGCGGTCGGTGATGTGTTCGGCCAGGCCCGCGGCGCGGTCCTTGAACACCAGGCGGATGCGCGCGCCGTCGAGCGCGGCGGCGTCGAACGCCGGCGAGGCCGAGGCGATGGCGATCCAGAAGCTCGCGTTCGGCAGGATGCGGTCGCGCGTGTCGAGCCACAGGGTGCGCGCCTCGCCGGCCTTCACCGAGATGCTCACGTCCATCAGGTTGCGCCCCGGCCAGAGCGGGTCCTTGACCTGGATGTTCAGCGCGATGACGTCGCCCTCGCCATCCCTGTCGCCTGGGGGCCCGGCCTTCAGCGCCGGCAGGTCGATGGCGATCCCGTCCAGGGCGTCGTGCATGTTCTCCCAGCCGTAGCCCCACGAGCGGTAGAGCGGCTCGGCCGGCGGCGAGGCGCCGAACTCATAGGGGATCAGGATGTGCACGATCGGCAGCCGCGGCTCGGCGCCGGGCGCGCGCGGCCGCGAGGGGGCGCCGTCGGGCAGGGCGACGACCGTGGCCCGTTCGGCCGGCGGGAAGCGGCCGCGGATGAAGCCGTTGAGCGCGTCGAGGTCCGGGTAGTCCGGCGCGGCGCCGACCCTGACCGTGTAGCTGAGCTTGGTGGTCCCCGCCGGCTCCTGGCCGGGGCCGAGATCGAAGGCGGCGATCTCCTGGATCGGCGTCTCCTGGACGGCGTTGGTGAAGGTCAGTACCCCGCCGGTTCGCTCGGCCGGCAGCTGGTCGAAGGTCCGCTCCTGGCCCTGCGGCCGCTGCGCGATGCGCTCAGGCGCGCCCGCCCCCTTCGCCCACGTCAGGTCGCC
>DASZQQ010000380.1:0-13937 GCA_035549595.1 Caulobacteraceae bacterium | reverse complement strand
AGGGGGACCGCGGCGGCCACCGGGCGGACCGGCGCCGCGGCCGCGGGCGGCGCAGTCGGAGCCGTCGCCGCCGGCTTGTGCAGCAGGCGCGGGGCCAGGACCACCACCGCCACGCCGCCGAGCACGCACAGCAGGCACAGGACCATCATCGCCCAGAAGGCGTTGCTGAACATGCGCCGCCGGCCGTAGTCGGCCGGATCGCGGCTGGGCGCCAGGTCGTCCGACGGATCGGGCAGGGCGGTCATGGCCGCCATTGTAAGGTCCGGCGCCCGGGGCGCAACGTCACCCCAGCAGGCCGAGCAGGGCTTCCTCGTTGGGCGCCGGGGCCGGGAGGCGCTCGGCCAGGCCGGCGCGGGCCAGCGGGCGGGCGACGGCCTTGGACAGGCAGAAGGCCCTCAGCTGCGGCGCCGGCGTCTTCTTCAGCAGCTGGGCCAGCGCCCTGGCGGCCTTCGGCGAGTAGACGAGCACGCCCCAGAGGCCCGGCAGCGCCTCGGCGAAGCCCTCGGGCAGCGCCGCCGGGACGCTCTCGTAGAGGGCAAGCGTCCGCACCTCGACGCCATGCGGCTCCAGCTCGCCGGCGAGGTCGCCGGCCGGCTCCGCCGCGCCCGGGTGCAGGATGGCGCCCTTGATCTCGCGCTTGCGGCGGGCGAGGGCGGCGGCCAGGGCCTTCACGTCGCCGTCGGTGGAGAGGACGGAGCCGAACCGCGCCTCGCGGGCGGCGTCGGCGGTGGCCTTGCCGACGGCGAACACCTTCAGGCCGCGCTCGTGCGAGCGCTCGGCGAAGGCGCGAACGCCGTTGGCGCTGGTGAAGGCGATGGCGGCGACGCCGGAAAGGTCGACCCGTGCGTCGGCGAGCGGCTTGATCTCGAGGATCGGCGCCACGACCGGCTCGAAGCCGCGGGCCCTCAGGCGGGCGGCCGTCGCTTCGGCGCCCGGCTGCGAGCGCGTCACCCAGATACGCCGAGGCCCCATCGCGCGACCCGTCCCGAACACCCCGGCCGAACTCCTACCGCCCAGAGGTTAAGGGGAGAAGACCGGCTCCCCCTTTTGGGGGATCAGAGCAGCAGCGCGTCGCCGCCTTCGGCCGCGACCTGGCGGCCGAGGTCGAGGCCGAGGGCGCGGGCGGCGTCCAGGCCGGCGTCGGCGGCGATCTCGCCTTCGCGGCGGAAGCGGCGAGCGCCGTCCGGGGTCAGGGCCTCGACGACGAGGCGCAGCACCGGCCCGTCCAGGCGGGCGTAGGCGCCGATGGCGGTGCGGCAGGAGGCTTCCAGGGCGGCCATGGCCCCGCGCTCGGCGGCGACCGCCAGGGTGGTCGGGCCGTGCTTCAGCGCCGCCAGCCAGGGGGCGTCGGCGTCGGCCGCGCGGGTCTCGATGGCCAGCGCCCCTTGGCCGGGGGCGGTCGGCGCCTCGATCGGATCGAGCCACATCTTCGGCAGCTGGCCGAGGCCGAGCCGGTTCAGGCCCGAGGCGGCCAGCAGGATCGCGTCGGCCTCGCCGGCGGCGAGCTTGGCCAGGCGCGTGTCGACGTTGCCGCGCAGCATGACCACGTCGAGGTCCGGCCGGCGATGCAGCGCCTGGGCCTGGCGGCGCAGGCTGGCGGTGCCGAGGCGCGCACCCTGGGGCAGGGCGTCGAGGCTGTCGAAGCGCTCGGAGAGGAAGGCGTCGCGCACGTCCTCGCGTTCCGGGTGGGCGGCCAGGACGAGGCCCGTCGGCAGCACCGCCGGCATGTCCTTCAGCGAATGCACGGCGCAGTCGATCCGCCCGTCCAGCATCGCTTCCTCGATCTCCTTGGTGAAGAGGCCCTTGCCGCCGACCTCCATCAGACGCCGGTCCTGGATCCGATCGCCGGAGGTGGTGATGCGCACGAGGGGGGCGAGGGCGTCGATCTCGTCCTGCGAGGCGTCGGGGCCGGCGCCCAGGGCGGCGGCGATCCGGCGCTGCATCATCCCCGACTGGGCGAGGGCCAGCTTGGAGGCGCGGGTGCCGATGCGGACCTGGGTCAAGACGGGAGCCTCCTCATGGGGACGGCTGCGCCGCCGCGCCCTGTTGCCTCGCCGGGGCAAGATCGCTACCTCGCACGGGAGCCGGCGCCCGGCTCGCTACCCCAGCGCGCCCGCCCCGGCAACCGGATGACCCGCCCCCTGCCCCTTCCCCTGACGGTCCTCGGCCTGGAGACCAGCTGCGACGAGACCGCCGCGGCCGTCGTCCGGCTGGGCTCGGACGGTCATGCGCAGGTGCTGTCGTCGATCGTCGCCAGCCAGGTGGCCGAGCATGAGCCGTACGGCGGCGTCGTGCCCGAGATCGCCGCGCGCTCGCACGTGGAGAGCATCGAGGGCGTCACGCGCAGGGCCTTGGCCGAAGCCGGCCTCGGCCTCGAGGCCATCGACGGGATCGCCGCCACCGCCGGCCCGGGGCTGGTCGGCGGGGTGATGGTCGGCCTCTCGTTCGGCAAGGCCCTGGCGCTGGCGCGCGGCCTGCCGCTGGTGGCGGTCAACCATCTGGAGGGCCATGCGGTCTCGGCCAGGCTCGGCGCCGACATCGCCTATCCGTTCCTGCTGCTGCTGGTCTCCGGCGGGCATTGCCAACTGCTGGAGGTCGGCGGCATCGGCCGCTGCCGGCGCCTGGGGTCGACCATCGACGACGCCGCCGGCGAGGCCTTCGACAAGATCGCCAAGTCCCTGGGCCTGCCCTATCCCGGCGGGCCGGCGCTGGAGCGCCTGGCCGAGGGCGGCGAGCCCGGCCGCTTCCCGCTGCCGCGCGCTCTGCTGGGCCGCGAGGGCTGCGACTTCTCGTTCTCGGGCCTGAAGACGGCGGCCGCTCGCCTCGCCGAGGGGCTGACGGACGAGGCCGACCGGCGCGACCTCGCCGCCGCGGTCCAGGGCGCCATCGCCCGCCAGCTGGTCGAGCGCACGCGCCGGGCCATGGCCGCCTATGCCCGCGCGCACGAGGGCCGCGACCTGCGCTTCGTCGTCGCCGGCGGGGTGGCCGCCAACCGCGCGGTGCGCGCGGCGCTTCAGGACCTGGCGACGGCCGAGGGCTTCGCCTTCGCCGCCCCGCCGCTCGCCTACTGCACCGACAATGCGGCCATGATCGCCCTCGCCGGCGCCGAACGCCTGGCGGCGGGCCTCACCGATGGCCTCGACGCGGTCGCCCGGCCGCGCTGGCCGCTGGACGAGGCCGCCGCGCTCGCCGCCCCAACCCACGTCCCCGGCCGCAAGGGCGCGAAAGCGTGACCCGCTGCGGCATCATCGGCGGCGGCGCCTGGGGCACGGCGCTGGCCCAGGTCGCGACCCGCGCCGGGCTCGCCGCGACGCTCTGGGCGCGCGAGCCGGAGGTCGTCGAGCAGATCAACGCCGCCCATGAGAACGGCCTCTTCCTGCCGGACGTGGCGCTCGATCCCTCGATCCGCGCGACCGGAGACCTGGCTGACCTCGGCGGCTGCGACCTGGTGCTGGCGGTGGCCCCGGCGCAGCACCTGCGCGCGGCCCTGACGGCGTTCGCGCCGCACGCGCGGCCCGGCCTGCCGGTGGTGCTGTGCGCCAAGGGGGTCGAGCAGGGCAGCCTGAAGCTGATGGCCGAGGTGCTGGCCGAGACCATCCCCGCCGCCGCGCCGGCGGTGCTGTCGGGGCCGAGCTTCGCCGGCGAGGTGGCCCGGGGCCTGCCCACCGCCGTGACCCTCGCCGCGCCGGACCTCGATTCGGCCCAGGCCCTGGTCGCCCAGATCGCCAGTCCCGCCTTCCGCCCCTACGCCAGCGACGACATGATCGGCGCCGAGGCCGGCGGGGCGGTGAAGAACGTGCTCGCCATCGCCTGCGGCGTCGCCGAGGGGCGGGGCCTGGGCCGCAGCGCCCATGCGGCGCTGGTCACCCGCGGCTTCGCCGAGCTCACGCGGCTGGCCGTCGCCCTGGGCGCCAGGGCCGAGACGGTGGCCGGCCTTTGCGGCCTCGGCGACCTCGTGCTCACCTGTTCGTCCAGCCAGTCGCGCAACTATTCGGTCGGCCTGGCGCTGGGGCGCGGCCAGACCCTGGCCGAGGCCCTGGCCGGCAAGCGCACCGTGGCCGAGGGCGTCGCCTCGGCCCCCGCGGTCACGGCCCTGGCGGCCAGGGTCGGGGCCGAGACGCCGATCTGCTCGGCGGTGGACGCGATCCTGGCGGGACGGATCGGCGTCGACGAGGCCATCGCCGGCCTCCTCGCCCGGCCCCTGCGCACCGAAGTCTGAGAGGGACCAAGAGAGATGCCGACCTTCTGCCTGATGTGCTTCGACAAGCCGGACAGCCTCGCCCTGCGCATGGCCACGCGCGAGAAGCACTTCGCCTATATCGGCGGCCATCCGGGCGTGGTGCGGCTGGGCGGGCCGTTCCTGAACGAAGCCGGCGAGATGGCCGGTTCGCTGATGCTGATCGAGGCGGCGGACCTCGCCGCCGCCCAGGCCTTCTCCGACGCCGACCCCTACACCCGGGCCGGCCTCTTCGAGCGGCGCGACATCCGCCCGTGGAAGGCGACGCTGGGCGCCTTGCCCTAGTGGCGAACCCGGCTCAGCCGCCGCCGGGGACGATCCTGTGCCGCGTGGACGCCATCGGCGACCCCGGCGCGAAGGGGTTCGTGTTCCGCGAGGGCGACTATCTGTTCATGGGTTTCGTCGTGCGCCGCGGCGGCGAGGTGCGCGGCTTCCTCGACCGTTGCCCGCACGCGGGCCTGCCGCTGGCGACCTTCGGCGACCGCTTCCTGACGGCCGAGGGCGACCTGATCCTCTGCTCGTCCCACGGCGCCCTCTTCCGCCCCGACACCGGCCTGTGCATCGGCGGCCCCTGCGCCGGCAAATCCCTGTGGCCGTGGCCGGTGACCGTCGAGGACGGCGCCGTGGTGACGCTTTAAGATTCGGAACCACGAAAGACACGAAAGGACACGAAACAGCCCAGTCGAGTCCGCAGCCGGGTATCATCGCGCCGAAGGCGCCTTTCGTGGTTTTCGTGTCTTTCGTGGTTCAAAAAACCCAAGTGTGCAACGCGACGCTGTTCAGGCTCAACCGCATCAGCCGCCTGGCCCAACCTCGGAGGCGAAGGCTTTCACGTCGGCGATCAGGCTCTGGGCGGCCAGCTTGACGAGTTCGCCGCCCTTTTCGGGGGTGGCCAGGCCCGGGTCGGAGCCCATGCGGCCGTCGGGGTAGCGGGCGCGGAAGTCGGAGGCTTCGCGGATCGGACCCGAGGGCGCGATCTGGGGCGCGTAGTTGGCGTTCTTGATCGCGTGCGGATAGGCCCACTGGGTCACGGCGATCTCGGACGGCGTGGCGTGGCTGCCGTGGCCGACCGGGAACTGCTGGTTGGCCAGCTTGTGCACGCCGGCGAGGTCCCACCAGTTCTTGAGCCTCAGGGCGAAGCCGGCCTTGCGCCCGAAGTAGCTGGCCTCGGCGTAGAGCTCGGAGAACGCCGCCTCGATGGTGGCGACGTTGCCGCCGTGGCCGTTCAGGAAATAGATCCGCGTGAAGCCGTGGTGGGCCAGGGACCGCACCCAGTCGCCGATCGCGGCCATGAAGGTCGACGGTCGCAGGGCGATGGTGCCGGGAAAGTCCAGGTGGTGCTGGGCCATGCCGACGTTGAACGTCGGCGCGATCAAGAGCTCGCCCCCTTTCTCGGCTTCGTGGGCGATGATCTCCGGGCACAGCCAGTCGGTGCCCAGAAGGCCGGTGGGCCCGTGCTGCTCGTTCGAGCCGATCGGCACCACCACCGCCTTGGAGGTCTCGAGCCAGCGTTCGATCTCGGCCCAGGTGGACAGGTGCAGCAACATGCGCGGGCGCTCCGGATTGGTCGTCGCCCCTTAGTAGCAGGCCGCGCGGCTCACGCCACGGCGATGGGGCGGCCCCCCGCGGCTGTCGCCTTTCTGTTCCTTGCGCTGGCGGCCCTGGTTTGCTTAGTCCGGGGCCGAGAACACGAGGGAGCGCTTCATGAGCGACGGTCAGGTTTTTCCGGTCCCCGAGGCCTGGGCCAAGCGGGCGCACATGGACGCGGCGGGCTACGACGCGGCCTGCAGGCGCGTCGAGGACGATCCGGAAGGCTACTGGCGCGACGTCGCGAAGCGGATCGACTGGATCAAGCCGTTCAGCGTGGTCAAGGACGTCTCCTACGACGCCAAGACCTTCCACATCCGCTGGTACGCCGACGGCGTGCTGAACGTCTCGGCCAACTGCCTGGACCGTCACCTGCCGCACCGGGCCAACGACGTCGCCATCATCTGGGAAGGCGACGATCCCAAGGACAGCCGCAAGATCACCTACGGCGAGGCGCACGCCGAGGTCTGCCGCATGGCCAATGTGCTGAAGGCCAATGGCGTCGAGAAGGGCGACCGGGTCACGATCTACCTGCCGATGATCCCGGAAGCGGCCTTCGCGATGCTCGCCTGCGCGCGGATCGGCGCTGTGCACTCGGTGATCTTCGGCGGCTTCTCGCCGGACTCCATCGCCGGGCGCATCCAGGACTGCGACTCCAGGATCGTCATCACCGCCGACGAGGGCCTGCGCGGCGGGCGCATCGTGCCCCTGAAGCAGAACGTCGACGTCGCCCTCTCGCAATGCCCGGGCGTCGAGCGGGTGATCATGGTCACCCGCACCGGGGCCAAGGTGTTCCTGCGGCCGGGCCGCGACGTGCGCTACGAGGACGAGGCGGCCAAGGTCTCCGCCGACTGCCCGCCCGAGCCGATGGGGGCCGAGGACCCGCTCTTCATCCTCTACACCTCCGGCTCGACCGGTAAGCCCAAGGGCGTGCTGCACACCACCGGCGGCTACCTGGTCTGGGCCGCGCACACGCACGAGCTGGTGTTCGACTACCGCCCCGGCGAAATCTTCTGGTGCACGGCCGACGTGGGCTGGGTGACCGGCCACAGCTACATCGTCTACGGCCCGCTCGCGAACGGGGCCACGACCCTGATCTTCGAGGGCGTGCCCAACTACCCGACCGTGTCGCGCTTCTGGGAGGTGATCGACAAGCACCAGGTCGAGATCTTCTACACCGCCCCGACCGCGCTTCGGGCGCTGATGCGCGAGGGCGAGGAGCCGGTGAAGAAGACCTCGCGCAAGTCGCTGCGCCTGCTGGGCAGCGTCGGCGAGCCGATCAATCCCGAGGCCTGGCTCTGGTACCATCGCGTGGTCGGCGAGGAGCGCTGCCCGATCGTCGACACCTGGTGGCAGACCGAGACCGGCGCCTGCCTGGTCTCGCCGCTGCCGGGGGCCACAGCCCTGAAGCCGGGCTCGGCGACCAAGCCACTGCCGGGCGTGAAGCTGCAGATCGTCGACGCCGACGGCAAGGTGCTGGAGGGGGCCACCAGCGGCAACCTCTGCATCACCGACTCCTGGCCCGGCCAGATGCGCACGGTCTACGGAGACCACGAGCGCTTCATCAACACCTACTTCACGACCTACCCGGGCAAGTACTTCACCGGCGACGGCTGCCGCCGCGACGAGGACGGCTACTACTGGATCACCGGGCGCGTCGACGACGTCATCAACGTCTCCGGCCACCGCCTGGGCACGGCGGAGATCGAGAGCGCCCTCGTCGCCCACTCCGCCGTCGCCGAGGCGGCCGTGGTCGGCTTCCCGCACGAGATCAAGGGCCAGGGCATCTACGCCTACGTGACCCTGACCGCCGAGACCGAGCCCACCGAGGACCTGCGCAAGGAGCTGGTGCTGTGGGTGCGCCGCGAGATCGGCCCGTTCGCCGCGCCGGACGCGATCCAGTGGGCGCCCGGCCTGCCCAAGACCCGCTCGGGCAAGATCATGCGCCGCATCCTGCGCAAGGTCGCCGAGGGCGACACCTCCAACCTCGGCGACACCACCACCCTGGCCGACCCGACCGTGGTCGAGGACCTGGTCAAGAACCGCGCGGGGTGAGCTCTCCTCCCTCCCCCTCGTGGGGAGGGACAGCCGGCGAAGCCGGCAGGGTGGGGGAGTCCGGTCCAGGCGAAACGCTCGCCGGCTGGCGCCCTGCCATCTTCACACTTCCCCACCCTGGCCGCTGCGCGGCCTGTCCCTCCCCATGAAGGGGAGGGAGGGAGGCGTTCAGCAAATCTCTCTTCCCGCCGCGGCGTCCGGGCCTCTAGGGTTCGCGGCAACGACATACGGGAGAGCCGGGCGATGCTGACGTGGCAGGTGGGGACGGTGAAGGTGACGCGCGTGGTCGAGCTGGAGATCCCCGTCCGGCAGGCGCCGGACCGCGGGTTCCTGCCCGAGGCGACGCTGGAGAACCTGAAGAAGACGCCGTGGCTGTTCCCGCACTTCGCCGACGACGAGGGCACGCTGAAGCTCTCGATCCACGCCCTGCTGGTCGAGACGCCGACGCTGAGGCTGGTGGTCGACACCTGCATCGGCAACGACCGGCCGCGCGGCATCACCGGCGGGCGGCCGCTGGCGACCAGCTTCCTGCAGTCGATGGCCGACGCCGGCTGGAGCCGCGACAGCGTCGACGCCGTGGTCTGCACCCACCTGCACGTCGACCACGTCGGCTGGAACACCATGCTCGAAGGCGGCAAGTGGGTCCCGACCTTCCCCAAGGCGCGCTACCTGATCGGCCGGGCCGAGTACGAGCACTGGTCGAAGGAGGGCGACGCCGAGCAGAGCGCGATCCTGTCGGACAGCGTGGCGCCGATCTTCGACGCGGGCCTGGCCGAACTCGTCGACATGGACCACCGCATCAGCCCGGAGGTGCGCCTGACGCCGACCACCGGCCACACCCCCGGCCACGTCAGCGTGGTGATCGAATCCGAGGGCCAGAAGGCCGTGATCACCGGCGACATGACCCACCACCCGTGCCAGATGGCGCACCCGGAGTGGGCCACGGGTTTCGATAGCGACGCCCCGGCCGCGGCCGCCACGCGCCGGCGCATGTTCGCCGAGTGGGCCGACGAGCCGATCCTGGTCATCGGCACCCACTACGCCGCCCCGACCGCCGGCCGCGTCCGCCGCGACGGCGACGTCTTCCGCTTCGAGGTCTGAGCCCATGCCCACCGAGTCTCGCGAGGTCCACCTCGTCCGCCGCCCCGACGGCATGCCCGCCCCCGAGGATTTCGCCGTGGTCACGGCCGAGGTCCGCGATCCGGGCCCCGGCGAGCTGAGGGTCCGCAACCTCTACATGTCGGTGGACCCGGCGATGCGGCCACGGCTGTCGGTCGGGCAGGCGCTGGACGAGGCGATGATGGGCGGGGCGCTCGGCCGCGTGGAGGTTTCGCGCCATCCGGACTTCCAGGAAGGTGATCTCGTCAACAGCCGCATGGGCTTTCGCGAGGCCTTCGTCTCGGACGGCAAGGGGCTGCAGCGGCTCAAACCCGAGCCCGGCCTGCCGCTGACGGTGCACATGCACGCCCTGGGCGGCACCGGCTTCACCGCCTACGGCGGCCTCCTGCACATCGGCGCCCTGATGGACGGCGAGCAGGTGTTCGTCTCCACCGCCGCCGGCGCCGTGGGGTCGGTGGCGGCGCAGATCGCGAAGATCCACGGCTGCTACGTGGTCGGCTCGACCGGCTCGGACGAGAAGGCGCGCTGGCTGAAGGACGTCGCCGGCCTCGACGTGGCGATCAACTACCACCGCGAGCCGATCGGCAAGGCGCTGCGCGCCGCGGCGCCGAAGGGCATCGACGTCTATTTCGACAACGTCGGCGGCGACCACCTGGACGCGGCCCTGGCGGTGATGAACACCCTGGGGCGCGTGGCCGTCTGCGGGATGATCTCGGGCTACAACAGCCCCGGCGCCCGCACCGAGGTCCGGAACCTGTCGAACATCATCTACGGCCGCATCAACCTGCGCGGCTTCGTCGCCACCGACTTCATGCACCTCTACGACCAGTTCCGCTCGGACATGGCCGGCTGGCTGAAGGACGGCCGGGTGAAGGTCGAAGAGACGGTCTTTGACGGCGTCGAGAACGCGCCGGCCGCCATGATCGGCCTGATGCAGGGCGCCAACATCGGCAAGATGCTGGTCAAGCTCGCGGACTGATCATTCCGTATCGTGGTCGCGAGACCTTGGACGCAGCTGGCGTGGCCATCGTCCTGTTGAAATGACCACGAACCACACGAACCACACGAACAGTCAGTGGTTCCGGCATTCGTCGCGGCCAAAGGCGCCGAAGGCGCGTTCGTGTGGTTCGTGTGGTTCGTGGTCAATCAAATCCGGCTTCGCCGCGCTGGTAGCGCTTGCGGCCTGGCCACGAGCCCGATGGGCCTCTCAGGCCGCGCTGCGGGAGGTTTCGGCGACGAGGAGGGCGCGGATGGCGTCGGGGCCGCTGGCCTTGCGCAGCTGCTCGCGCAGCTCGGCCTGGCGCAGGAGGCGCGAGGCGCGGGCGAGGGCGCGCAGGTGCTCCGAACCGCCCGCCCTGGGGCCGAACAGGGCGAACAGCAGGTCCACCGGCTTGTCGTCGACGGCGTCGAAGTCGACCGGCTGCTCGAGGCGCACGAACACGCCGCGAAGGCGCTCCATGCCGGGAATGCGGGCGTGCGGGATGGCCACGCCGTGGCCGACGCCGGTCGAGCCGGCCGCCTCGCGCTCGAGCAGAGCGTCGAACACCTCCGGCGCCTTCAGGCCGAAGCTGCGCGCGGCGATCTCGGCGATCACCGACAGGGCCTGACGCTTGTTAGCAGCGCTCACCCGCGGCGCGATCGCACCGCGATCGAGCAGATCCCCCAAGTTCATCAAGGCGTACGCTCGCTACTGTCCATAGGGACCCGCCTGCCGTCGCACGGAAAGCCGGGGCCCAGCCCAGCCGATCAGCTTCCGTGTGACCCGTCGCCGTTGAGGGCTTTGGTGCGTTCGGGGTCGATCCACCCGATATTGCCGTCGGGCCGGCGATATACCACGGAGAGTCGCCCGTGGGCGGCGTTCCTAAACACGATTGTTTGACTTTCGGTCAAGTCGAGTTCCATCACCGCCATCGAAACGGTCATCGTCTTGAGCGCGGCCTCGGTCTCGGCGACGACCAGGGAAGCCGGCGGGCCGTCGGCTTGCGGCCACTCCTCGTCCCAGCCGTCCTCCGCCGGCTCCTCGTCGGGCGCGCGCAGGACGAAATGGGCCGCCGTCTCGGCCGCCTTGGCCGCGGCGGCGTTGGTGTGGCTCTTCAGCCGCCGCTTGTAGCGACGGATCCGCGTCTCGATCTTCTGCAGCGCCTGGCCGAAGGCGGCGTGGGCGTCCGCGGCGAGGCCGTGGCTCTGCAGCACCTGCCCGGAGGCGAGCGTCACCGCGCAATCGACGCGGAAGGAGAAGCCCTCGCGGCTCACCACCACGTCGGCGGCGCCGCCGCGTTCGAAGTACTTGCCGATGCTGCTCTGGAGTTCGTCGTCGACCCGCTCACGCAGGGCCTGTCCGACGTCGACATGCTTGCCGGAAACCTGGACTTGCATGGGGGAATGAACGCGCCCCCGGCCTTCAGGTGTCAAGCGTCACCGCCTCAGCCGGCGACGGCTTTCCAGCGGAAGCGCGCGACCGGTATCACGTGCTCCGAACCGTGATCGTCGCGCACCCGGGCGCGGCGGTCCTGGACGTCGAGGCACTGGTAGACGGGCATCCCGCCGGCGTCGGCGGAGATGAGGTCGCCGGGCACGGGGCCCTGGCCGCGGGAGGGGTCCAGAAGGACCCAGTCGACATGGTTGGCGCCGTTCGGCATCGATCGAAGCTTCCGTTCGAAATCAGGTCCCGCGCGGAATGCGGGAAACATGACAGCAGACCCTACCGGGAAGAGTCTGAATCGACGGCTAAGAGACGGTTCATCCGCCGTTCACCGTCCGGGACTGTGGCGAGGGGCCGCAGGGGCTGTATGGATGGGGCGGGCGAGAAAGGTCCGGGAGCGAGGCGATGAACGACATTCCAGAGGACGGCTGGAAGCACTCGGGCGTGCGGGTGATTCCCGGCGACCAGCTGGATGCGAACACGCCGCAGACGCCCGGCATGAACCGGGCCGCGGCGGTCAACTTCGCCCGCGTCGGGGCGCAGAAGCTCTGGGCCGGGACGGTGCACATCCACTCCGGCGCCAAGACCGGCGCCCACCATCACGGGCCCCTGGAGAGCGTGATCTACGTGATCCGCGGCCGCGCGCGCATGCGCTGGGGCGAGCATCTGGAGTTCACCGCCGAGGCCGGACCGGGCGACTTCATCTATGTGCCGCCGTTCGTGCCGCACCAGGAGATCAATGCCTCGGATCACGAGACCCTGGAGTGCGTGCTGGTGCGCTCGGACAACGAGGCCGTGGTGGTGAACCTCGACATCGAGCCGGTGGAGAAGCCCGAAGGCGTCGCCTGGGTCGACCCTATCCACAAGGCGCCCGACGCACTGTAGCGTCCCTCCGGTCAAGCTTGGCCATCGAGGCCGGGCGGACGGGGGAGGATGCAACCAATGACCGTCGAACTGACGATGCTGGCCTGGGCCACGGCGCTGCTGGTGCTGCTGGTGCTGGTCCAGGCCACGGCCGGCGTGCAGGCCCAGGGGCTCAAGCCCATGGCCGGGCCGCGCGACGACCTGCCCGCGCCCAAGCCGTTCCAGGCGCGCACCAAGCGGGTGGTCGACAACCACCGCGAAGGCCTGATCATGTTCGCGCCCGTGGTCCTGATCGCCGCCCTGGCCCACATCTCCAACGGCGCCACGGTGCTGGGCGCGCAGCTGTTCTTCTGGTCGCGGCTCGCCCACGCCGTCCTCTACCTCGCCGGCGTCCCCTGGGTGCGTCCGCTGGCCTGGGCCGTGGGCCTGGTGGGCACGCTCATGGTGCTCAAGGCCGTGCTCGGGATCGGGTAGCGGCGTGAAAACCCCTTAACCTTTCGGCCCTTGCGGCGGGGGGCGGGGGGGACGATATTCAGGATCGAGCGTCCGTTCGGGACGCGACAAGGGTCTTAATTGCTATGAGCGACTTCGACGGCGGCTTTCAGCGCTCCCGCGCCATCGCCCCCGACATGTCCATCGACGCCGGCCTGCGCGGTTTCATGCTCGGCGTCTACAACAAGCTGGCGATCGGCCTCCTGGTCTCCGGGGCCCTCGCCTACCTGACCAGCGCCTACCCGCCGGCCCGCGACCTTCTCTACGTGGTCAGCCCGGAAGGGCGCCTGATGGGCTTCACCCTCTTGGGGACGATCATCCGCTTCGCCCCGCTGGTGGTGATAATGGGCGCCATGTTCGGCATGAGGAATCCCAGCCCGGCGGCGTCCGGCATCCTCTACTGGACGATGGTGGCCACCATCGGCGCCGGCCTCGGCGTCTGGCTGCTGGCCTACACCCAGACCTCGGTGTTCATGACCTTCCTGATCGCGGCCAGCGCCTTCGGCGCCCTGAGCCTGGTCGGCTACACCACCAAGAAGGACCTGACCGGCTTCGGCAGCTTCCTGATCATGGGGATGTGGGGTCTGATCGCCGCCTCGCTGGTGAACCTGTTCCTGCACCTGCCGGCGATCTACTGGATCGTGAACCTGCTCGGCGTCGGCATCTTCGCCGGCCTGATCGCCTACGACACCCAGCGCCTGAAGCTGACCTACTACCACCTCGGCGGCGACCAGGCGTCGATGGCGGTGGCGACCAACTATGGGGCGCTGAACCTCTACATCAACTTCATCAACCTGTTCCAATTCCTGCTGTCGATCTTCGGCTCGCGCCGCTGATCCCAGCCAGAAACGCGAACGGCGAAGGCCCCGGCGGGAAACCACCGGGGCCTTTTGCTGTTTCTCTTCCGCGGTCGCATTTGGCTTCGGCCGAGAGAGTGCGGAGCATCAGCGGCCTGTGGAACAGAAACGGGTGACCTCTGGCGTCCCTTCTCCCCACGCGGGAGAAGGTGGCGGCGAAGCCGTCGGATGAGGGGGCCCTCCGGCGCCCGCGGTTGAGCGGACATGCGGTTTGGCAAGGATGCTTGCCGGAAAATCAGTGACTTAGTCGAACCCCAGCACGCGCTGAGAGGCCAGGGAGCCCCCTCATCCGTCGCCTACGGCG
>DASZQQ010000379.1:0-11257 GCA_035549595.1 Caulobacteraceae bacterium | reverse complement strand
GTCCGCTCACTTAGGCGCGGCGGCGCCTCGCGGCCAGACCCTTGCGGGGGTGCGAGAACGCTGTTTCCCTGACACCGCCGCTCACGGCGGCCTTCTCTGGGGGGAGAGATATCCGATGCCGCGCCTTTCGCTGGCCTTCTTCACCGTCGCCGCCCTGTGCGGCCTCACCGGCATGGTCTGGGGCAGCTGGATGGGCGCCAGCGGCGACCACAGCCTTTATCCCGCCCACGCGCACCTCAACCTGACCGGCTGGGTGACGCTGTCGATCATGGGCGGCTTCTACGCCCTGCGCGGCGGGCCGGGCGGATGGCTCGGCTGGACCAACTTCGCCCTGTCGAGCACCGGGCCGATCCTGATGGCGCCGATGCTGGCCTGGCTGCTCAGCGGGCACGAGAAGGAAATGGGGCCGCTGATGCCGATCAACGAGATCCTGACGATCCTCGGCATGGTCTGCTTCATCGCCAGCATCGCGGCGAGCTGGCGCAAGGCGGCGGCCTGACGGGGACCGGCCCCGCCAGGCGCCTTTCAGTCGTGCTTACTTGCCGGCGGCGCTGAGGGCGTCCATCAGCTCCGGCACGGCGGTCTTGTAGTCCGCCACCAGGCCGTAGTCGGCCACCTGGAAGATCGGCGCGTCGGCGTCCTTGTTGATCGCCACGATCACCTTGGAGTCCTTCATGCCGGCCAGGTGCTGGATGGCGCCGGAGATGCCGACGGCCACGTACAGCTGCGGGGCGACGACCTTGCCGGTCTGGCCGACCTGGTAGTCGTTCGGCGCGTAGCCGGCGTCCACGGCCGCGCGGCTGGCGCCGACGGCGGCGCCCAGCTTGTCGGCCAGGGGCTCGATCACGCGCTGGAACTCCTCGGCCGAGCCCATGGCGCGGCCGCCGGAGACGACGATCTTGGCCGCGCCCAGTTCCGGGCGCGTCGACTTGACGATCTCCTCGGAGACGAAGCGGGTCTTCGGCGCGCCGGGGCCCGGATCGACCTTCTCGATGGCGGCCGAGCCGCCTTCGCCGGCCGCCTTGAAGGCGGTGGCGCGGACGGTGATGACCTTCTTGGCGTCGGACGACTGCACCGTCTCCAGCGCGTTGCCGGCGTAGATGGGGCGCACGAAGGTGTTGGCGTCGACGACCTCGACGATCTCGGAGATCGGGGCGACGTCGAGCTTGGCGGCCACGCGCGGGGCGAAGTTCTTGCCCGCCGAGGTGGCCGGCACCAGCACCGCGTCGTAGTTCGCCATCAGGCCGACCACGAGGGCAGCTTCGGCCTCGGCGATCGACTTGCCGAGCTGGTCGCTTTCGGCGGTCAGCACCTTGCGCACGCCTTCGATCTTGGCGGCTTCGGCGGCGACGCCGGCCACGCCCTGGCCGGCGACCAGCACGTCGACGTCGGCGCTGAGCGCCTTGGCGGCGGTGACGGTCTTGTGGGTGTTGTCCTTCAGCGACGCATTGTCGTGATCGGCGACGACGAGAACGGCCATTACAGCACCCCCGCTTCGGTCTTGAGCTTGTTGACGAGTTCGGCGGCGTTTTCGACCTTCACGCCGGCGGTGCGCTTGGGCGGTTCGGTGACCTTCAGCACCTTCAGGCGGCCCGACGTCTCGACGCCGAAGTCCGCGGGGGCCTTCACGTCGATGATCTTCTTCTTGGCCTTCATGATGTTCGGCAGCGAGGCGTAGCGCGGCTCGTTGAGGCGCAGGTCGGCAGTGACCACCGCCGGCAGGTCCAGCTCCAGCGTCTGCAGGCCGCCGTCGACTTCGCGCGTGACGCGGACGGTGGAACCCGCCACCTCGACCTTGGAGGCGAAGGTCGCCTGGGGCCAGTCGAGCAGGGCGGCCAGCATCTGGCCGACGGCGTTGTTGTCGCCGTCGATGGCCTGCTTGCCCATCACCACCAGCTGCGGCTGCTCGGCCTCGACCACGGCCTTCAGGGCCTTGGCCACTTCCAGCGGCTCGACGTCGGCGTCGGTCTGGATGAGGAGGCCGCGGTCGGCGCCCATGGCCAGGGCGGTGCGGATCGTCTCCTGGGCCTGCTGCGGGCCGATCGAGACGGCGACCACCTCGGTGGCGACGCCCTTCTCCTTCAGCCGCACCGCCTCTTCGACGGCGATCTCGCAGAACGGGTTCATGGACATCTTCACATTGGCGAGGTCCACGCCCGTCTGGTCGGGCTTCACCCGGGGCTTGACGTTGTAATCGATCACCCGCTTGACCGGGACCAATACCTTCATCGGCTTCACCGCCTTGGCTGGATCGCGGCCCCCCTTGGCGAGGACGCGCCGCGTGGAATGGAACGTATTTGCGCGTCCTCGGATGGACGTCGCCACGCGCGAGAAATGAACGCGGAATGGGGCAATAGCGTCTCTGCCGTTGAATGCAAGACGCGCCCTTGCGGCAGGGCGACGCAAAACGGCGCCGGAACGGAGACTGGCAAGGGCGCGGCCGCGGCGCTAAATGCGCGACATGTTCCGCCTGATCAACAGAACGACCCTGGCTTTCCTGGGCCTGTTCCTCTTCATCTGCGCAGGTTTCGCCGCCTACGACGCCTATTTCGTCTGGCCGCAGCGCAAGTGCGAGTCGGACGGCGCCTGGTGGGATCCGAAGGACCGCCAGTGCCTGGACCCGATCCCGATCTGGCGCCTGACCGGCCGCAAGCTGGTCCCCGCGGCCGGGGCCAGGGCCGCCGAAGCGGCCCACCCCGCCGCCGCCCCGGCCGCCGCTCCAAAACCCTGACGCGATTCTGAAGAGTTAGAGCGGGTTGCGGGCGGAAAACCGGTTCCCACTTTTCCTCGACCCGCTCTAGCGGGTCGCGCCGGGGGTCCAGAGGACGTCCGCCGCGCCCTTGTCGTTGGCGTGGCGCGCGGCGACGAACAGCAGGTCCGACAGGCGGTTGAGGTAGCGCAGCGCCTCGGGGTTCACCGCCTCCTCCGCCGCCAGGGCCACCGCCGCCCGCTCGGCCCGGCGGCAGACCGTGCGCGCCAGGTGCAGGGCCGCCGCCGCCGGCGAGCCGCCCGGCAGCACGAACGAGGTCAGTGGCGAGAGGTCGGCGTTCAGGGCGTCGATCTCGCGCTCCAGCCGCTCCACCTGGCCGGCCACGATGCGCAGCGCCTTGGGGTCCTCGCCCGACCCCGGCGTCGCCAGGTCCGCGCCCAGGTCGAAGAGGTCGTTCTGGATCCTCGCCAGGATCGGGTCGAGGGGCGCGGCGCCGGCGGTCGAAAGCCGGGCCATGCCGATCACCGCATTGGTCTCGTCGACCTCGCCATAGGCCGAGACGCGCAAGGACGACTTGCTGACCGGCGCTCCGGACGCCAGCCGCGTCGAGCCGGCGTCGCCGGTGCGGGTGTAGATGCGGTTCGGGAGGACCATGCGCCCGGCCCCCCTAGTGGAAGCGGCCCGCCAGCGCCGCGGCGGCGACGATGATCAGGATGGCGCAGAACTGCAGCAGCACGCGCAGCCGCATGAGCCGGTTCGACCAGTTGCGGCCGAAGTCCCCGCCCCGGAACAGGGCGTAGATGCCGACGAACAGGGTGAGCGTGACGGCGGCGAGCGCCACGATGAGGAGGACGCCGAGAAAGCTGTGCATTCCTCATCGTACCGTCCCCGCGCGCCGATCGCCACGCCGCGCTCACCGAAGCGCGCTACGAACGGGGTTAGTCGAACACGCTCAGCGAACATTTCGCTCCCGTAACGTTCGCGCCGGAGGGGAGCGGCCGCGCGCAGGACGATAGAATCTGCGTCAAATTGGCGCTGCGGCCGCTGACCACGATGCGACGCTTGATATATACGTGTAGACGCACATGTAATCCGTATCGCGGAACGGATTTCGTTGAACACGCTCAGTGGGTAATTCGCCTGGACGCGCCGAGGCGGACGTTTCGTTTTCCAACCACGGGAGCGCCATGTACGCGTCCTCGCAGTCCGGGCGACCGGACCAGGGCCCGAGGGGCCCTCGCCAGTGGCGGCGGACGCGGATGTGGCGATCCCGGCGGGTTCTCCTCGCCCGAGGGAGCCTGTTGACGATCGGGCGGCGACTTCCGGCTCGCCGCCTCCAGGAGGCCCGATGAACCAAATTCCTCTTCGCTCCGTCGCCACCATCGCCAAGGTCCGGCGGCCGACCCAGCGCGCGCTCGCCAAGCAGCGCACCCGCGAGAAGATCCTCGCCAGCGCCAAGTCGCTGTTCGCCGAGAAGGGCTACGAGGGCGCCACCATTCGCGACATCGCCGCCGCGGCGGGCATGTCCACCGGCGCCGTCTTCGCCAGCTTCACCGACAAGTCCGACCTCTTCAACGAGATCGTCGGCGCGGACCGCGAGGCCCTGTACGACGCCATGGCCGCCGCCCCGGCCGGCGAAACGGCCGAAGCCAGCCTGCTGGCGGCCTTCGAGGCCGGCTACCGCTTCACCCTCGAGGACCTGCCGCTGCTGCAGGCCACGATCGGCGTCTCCTGGTCCCCCAGCATGGGCGCCCAGGTGCGCGGCCGCCTCAACCGGCGTCCGATCACGGACCTGATCGAGAAGATCCTGACGGACTCGGTCCACCGTGGCGAACTGTCGCGCAGTGCGAATGTTGCGCTCCTCTCGCAAATGCTCTGGGACTGCTATCTGACCAACTTCAGCCATGCGGCGTTCGAAGACTGGGGCCTGCCCGAGCTTCGCGCCCGCCTGAAGGACCAGATTGCAGTGATCCTGGCCGGGGTCCGGGTCAGGGCGTAAAGCCGCCGACGGTCAGGTCAAGGCCGCGGTGAGGGGGGCGGTCTTGAACCAGCGCGAGGCGCAGAAGCAGGCCACGCGGCGGCGCGTGCTCGACGCCGCCCGGTCGCTGTTCAACGAGATCGGCTACGACGAGGCGACGGTCCGCGCGATCGCGGACCGCGCCGGCGTCTCGGTGGGCAGCGTCTTCACCACCTTCAACTCCAAGGCCGACATCCTCGACCAGGTCATGCAGGATCGCCTGCAGGCCCTCTACAGCGAAGCCGGCCAGGTGATCCCGCTGATGCGCGGATCGACCGCCGACCGCTTCCGCTCGCTGTTCGCCGTGCTCTACGCCTTCGAGTCGCGGCACGTGCGCCTGTTCCTGGCCCACATCGCCACCTCCTACCGCTGGGACGTCGACCCGGCGGCGCGGCCGTTCGGCTCGAACACGGTGATCCGCAACCTGATGCGCCAGTGGCTGGCCGAGGGCGTCGAGCGCGGCGACGTGCGCGCAGACGTCGACGCCGAGCTGACCATCGACCTGATCGTCGGCCTCTACGGGTGGAACTACCGCCTCGCCGCCGGCGCGGCCACCGACGGGCGCGACCTGACCGCGGTGATGGACCGCCAGATCGGCCTGGTCTTCGAGGGCCTTGCGCCGCGCGCCTGACGCCCGCGTCCGGTCACTCGAACGGCGGCATGTCGTCGTCGAGCCAGCCTTCCAGGAAGTCGAACACCGCGGCCTTGTAGAGCGCATGCGGTATGGCGCTGAAGTGGTCGCAGGCCGGCAGGGTCACCGCCTTGGCGCCCGGGATGGCGTCGGCCAGCACCTGCGGATCGCCGGCCAGCTGGTCGCGCGCCCCGGCCACGACCAGCACCGGCATGCGCAGGCCGTAGAGCTCGTCGGCGTCGAGCGGCGTCGAGATCCCCTCGCTGCAGGCGGCCAGCGCCAGGAGATCCTCTCCCTGCTGCTCGGCGAACTGGCGAAAGCCCTTCAGCGTCGGCTCGGTGATGGCCGAGGCGTCCGGCGCGCGCATGGCCTCGGCCATCGTCATGGTCCCGCCGCCCAGCGGGGCGCCGCGGCCAGGCAGCATGCGCTCGCCGACGCCGCCCAGGATCAGGTGGCTGAAGCGCTCGCCGTGGTCGAGGGCGGCGCGCAGGCAGACGTGCGCGCCCATGGAATAGCCCATCAGCGCGGCCTGCCCGACGCCGAGGTGGTCCATCAGCGCCATCAGGTCGCCGACCATGGCCGCGCGGCCATAGGCCGAGGCCTCGTGCGGCTTGTCGCTCTCGCCGTGGCCGCGGTGGTCGAAGGCGATGGTGCGCCAGCCCTTGCGCTCGAAGGCGCCGTACCAGCCCAGGCGCCGCCAGTTCTCCGCGCGGCTGGTGGCGAAGCCGTGCACCAGGACGATCGTCCCCGCCTCTCCCCCCGCCGGCCTTATGTCGTCGTAGGCGAGGCTGAGCCCGCCGGATTGGAATGTGGCCATGGCGCCAAGCTAGAGCGCGGGCGCGGGCTGCGTCCATAGGCGGGTCTTGAGCATCGGGCCTCGGGCGCCTTAATCGGGGGGCATGAAAAGCGAAGAGGTCTTCATCGGCGGCTGGACGCGCACCAAGCTGCGCGAGCGCAGCCAGAACGAGCGCCATGCGGTCTGGAAACGCGCCAAGTCGCTGCACTCGGCCGAGGGCAACCACCTGGCGCGGGCGATCGAGCTTCTCGGCCTGCCCTACGCCGAGCCCGAGCCGCTGGCGGCGGACGATCCGCTGATGGCGCGCATGCGCGAGATCATGGCCTCGCCGGACGCGCGCTCGGCGGCGATCGAGAGCACCCTCGACGGCCTGCCGGCCATGGCCGGCGTCGACGCCCTGCTGCACGAGGCTCTGGGCGAGGAGTACCGCCAGAACGCCGCCGCCGCGCCGACCGCCCAGCTGCTGGTCGCCGAGCTTATGACCGGCCTCGGCTACGTCGCCGGCGCGGAGAAGGACCTGCCGGCCCGCTGCGTCGCCCGCAAGGGGACGTTCTGGAAGCGCGGCTGAGGATGGACTACGCCCCCTTCGACCAGCGGGGCTACCGCACGCTGGCCAAGAAGCCCAAGTGGGAGCGTTGCGCCACCACCCCGTGAGCTTCGCCATGGCCTTGCGGCGGGGGTAGGCCACCAGCCCAACCCCCTACCCCGCTCTCCCTCGCGAAAGCGAGGGCCCAGGTGTTTTTCCGGCCAGCGCCCGTCTTTCAGAAAAAGCCTGGCCCTCGCTTTCGCGTGGGAGAGCGGTTTTTGGGGGGCCAAAAGGAAAGGGCGGCCCCCGGGGGACCGCCCTCATAACCTGACTAAGGAAGCGAGGAAGCGTTACGCCTCCGCCGTCTCCTTGGCCTCTTCCTTCTTGGAGAGGTCCTCGCCGGTCTCCTGGTCGACGACCTTCATGGACAGGCGCGTCTTGCCGCGATCGTCGAAGCCCAGGAGCTTGACCTTCACGTGCTGGCCTTCCTGCAGGACGTCGGAGACCTTGGCGACGCGCTCGTTGGAGATCTGGCTCACGTGGACCAGGCCGTCCTTGGCGCCGAAGAAGTTCACGAAGGCGCCGAAGTCGACGATCTTGACCACCTTGCCGTCGTAGATCTGGCCGACCTCGGGCTCCGAGGCGATCGACTTGATCCAGTCGATGGCGGCCTTGATCTTCGAGCCTTCCGAGGCGGCGACCTTGACGGTGCCGTCGTCGGAGATGTCGATCTTGGCCCCGGTCTCGGCGACGATCTCGCGGATCACCTTGCCGCCCGAGCCGATCACCTCGCGGATCTTGTCGACCGGGATGTTCAGCGTCTCGATCTTCGGGGCGTATTCGCCCACGTCCTCGCGGGCGTGGTCGATGGCCTTGTTCATCTCGCCGAGGATGTGCAGCCGGCCGTCCTTCGCCTGGGCGAGGGCCTGCTTCATGATCGCCTCGGTGATGCCGGGGATCTTGATGTCCATCTGCAGCGAGGTGATGCCGTCGGCGCTGCCGGCGACCTTGAAGTCCATGTCGCCGAGGTGGTCCTCGTCACCGAGGATGTCGCTGAGCACGGCGAAGCCGTCCTTCTCCAGGATCAGGCCCATGGCGATGCCGCTGACCGGCTTCTTCAGGGGCACGCCGGCGTCCATCAGGGCCAGCGACGAGCCGCACACGGTCGCCATCGACGACGAGCCGTTGGACTCCGTGATCTCCGACACCAGGCGCAGGGTGTAGGGGAACTCTTCCTTCGACGGCAGCATCGGCCGCACCGCGCGCCAGGCCAGCTTGCCGTGGCCGATCTCGCGCCGGCCCGGGGCGTTCATGCGGCCCGTCTCGCCCACCGAATAGGGCGGGAAGTTGTAGTGCAGCAGGAAGCTTTCCTTGTAGGTGCCTTCCAGGGCGTCGATGAATTGCTCGTCGTCGCCGGTGCCCAGGGTGGCGACCACCAGGGCCTGGGTCTCGCCGCGGGTGAACAGGGCCGAGCCGTGCGTGCGCGGCAGGACGCCGACTTCCGACTGGATCGGGCGGACCTTGTCCACCGGACGCCCGTCGATGCGCTTGCCGGTCTCCAGGATGCCGCGGCGGACGACGTCGGCCTCGCATTCCTTGAAGACGCCGCCCAGCTTCACCGGATCGTAGCCGTCGGGGTTGGCTTCGGAGCGGGCCAGGGCGGCGAGCGCCTTGGCCTTGGCCTGGCCGACCGCGTCGTGGCGCGCGCCCTTGGCGGTGATGGCGTACGCCGCCTTGATGTCGTCGCCGACCAGCGCCTTGACCTTGGCCTTGATGGCGTCGGTGTCTTCCGGCGTGAAGTCGAACGGCTCCTTGGCCGCGTGCTCGGCCAGTTCGATGATCGCCTGGATCACCGGCTGGAAGCCCTTGGAGGCGAACACGACGCCGCCCAGGACCTGCTCCTCGGTGAGCTCCTGGATCTCGGACTCGACCATCATCACCGCGTCCTCGGTGCCGGCGACGACGAGGTCCATGCGGTTGGCCTCGTCCTTCATCTGGTCGAGGGTCGGGTTCAGCACGTACTCGCCGTCGATGAAGCCGACGCGGGCGGCGCCGATCGGGCCCATGAACGGCACGCCGGAGATGGTCAGGGCGGCGGAGGCCGCGACCATGGCGACGATGTCCGGATCGTTCTCCAGGTCGTGGCTGAGCACGGTGACGATGACCTGGGTCTCGTGCTTGAAGCCCTTGACGAACAGCGGCCGGATCGGCCGGTCGATCAGGCGGGAGACCAGGGTCTCCTTCTCCGAGGGACGGCCCTCGCGCTTGAAGAAGCCGCCGGGGATCTTGCCCGCGGCGAAGGTCTTCTCCTGGTAGTTCACGGTCAGGGGGAAGAAGTCGAGGCCCGGCTTGGGCGCCTTGTCGAAGACGACCGTGGCCAGGACCGTGGTCTCGCCGTAGGTGGCCAGGACCGCGCCGTCGGCCTGACGGGCGATGCGACCGGTCTCGAGGGTCAGCTTGCGGCCGCCCCAGTCCAGCGATTTGCGTTTGATGTCGAACATGAGGTTTCTTTCTCTTCAGACCGCAAGGGCGGATTCCCTCGCGGGGCGGACAGGGGCGGTCTGGCTTTTGAGGGCGGTTCCGTAGGTCCTCTCCTGCGACAGGCGGATGAGGACTGCGTTCGAGCCCTCAGCGTGTGTTCGGGCCGCATGGCCCTGTCGTATTCCGCACGCCCCGGCCTGTCGCGGGGCGGTGCGGAGGTCTTCATGGGACGCTTATTGGCACAGAATGCAACCGAACGCATGTGGCCGCCTCTGACGGGCGGTCACGAGCGTCGCGGACTGAGCGGTGCGAATGCGCCTAGCGACGCAGCCCGAGGGTCCCGATCAGGGCCTGGTAGCGGCCTTCGTCGGACTTCTTCAGGTGGTCGAGGAGCGACCGGCGCTGGGAGACGAGCTTCAGCAGGCCCCGGCGCGAGTGGTTGTCCTTCTTGTGGGTCTTGAAGTGCTCGGTGAGGTTGGCGATGCGCTCCGACAGGATCGCGACCTGGACCTCGGCCGAGCCGGTGTCGCCCGCCGAGCGGGCATGGGTGGTGATGAGCTCGTGCTTGCGCTCGGGCGTGATCGACATCGGATGGTCTCCGCTCAGGTGAGGTGGAAGACGCGCGTGGGGTTGAGCCTGCCCGCCCGCATCTCGCAGAGCGCCACGATCGACCCGCCGTGCATGGCCGAAACCGTCCGAGAGGCGGGAAGCCTCGCCTTCAGGTCTTCGGCCTGGCGTGGGAGGAGAACGATCGATCGTCCCTGCGTCAGCCTGAAGGCGTCTTCGGCGGTCACGGCCAGCGCCGGGATGTCGTCCAGCGCGGTCTCGACCGGAAGCAAGGCCTCCAGAAGCGCGCCCCTATGGCACAAGTCTTCCAAGGATTCCAGCGTAATCGCCGAATCCTCCCCGAAGGCGCCCACGCGCGAACGCCGCAGGGCCGAGACGTGGCCGCAGGCGCCGAGGGCGATCGCCAGGTCGCGCACCAGGGCGCGCACGTAGGTGCCCTTGCCGCAGTCCATCTCGAGCTCGACGTGGTCGGCGTCCGGCTGGCCCAGCACGCGCAAGCCCAGAATCGTCACGCGGCGGGGCTTCAGGTCCAGCTCGACCCCCTCGCGGGCGAGGTCGTAGGCGCGCTCGCCGTCCACCTTCACGGCGCTGAACGCCGGCGGAACCTGGTCGATCTCGCCGACGAAGGCGCCGAGGGCCGCCTCGACCGCCTCGCGCGCCGGGCGCACGTCGGAGGTCGCCGTGACCTGGCCCTCGCGGTCGAAGCTGGCGGTGGTGCGGCCCCACTCGATGGTGAAGCGGTAGGTCTTGTCGGCGTCCATCAGGAACGGGACGGTCTTGGTCGCCTCGCCGAGCGCGATCGGCAGGATCCCGGTCGCCAGGGGATCGAGGGTGCCGGCGTGGCCGGCCTTCTGGGCGTTGAACAGCCGGCGAACGCGGCTGACGGCGTGGGTCGAGGTCAGGTCGTGCGGCTTGTCGAGGTTGATCCACCCCGACACCGCCTCGCCCTTGCGGCGGCGGGCCATCAGTCGTCGCCCTGCGCGCCCTCGACGTCGCGGCGCACCCGCGGGTCGTCCAGCAGGCGGTTCATCGCCGTGGCCGCATCGAAGCTCTCGTCGTGCAGGAACTTCAGGTCTGGCGTGAACTTCATCTCGATGGCGTGGCCCAGTCGCCCGCGCAGGAAGCGCGCGGCGCGGTTCAGCGTCGCCACCACCTCGCCGGCGTGCTCGCCGCCAAGCGGCTCGACGAAACAGACGGCGTGCTTGAGGTCGGGGCTGACGCGGACCTCGGACACGGTGACGGAGGCGCCTTCGAGGCCTTCGATGTCCTCCTCGCGCAGGATCTCCACCAGGGCGTGGCGGACCAGTTCGCCGGCGCGGAGCTGGCGCTGCGAGGGACCGGCGGCGGCGCGGCGGTCGTGATGGCTGTGGCGGGACATGGCAGGTCTTCCGGGTCAGATACCGGGCGGTCTTCCGGGGCTCGCGGCCGGCGGATCGGACGCCGGCTCGCGCGAAGGGCGCGCTTCTAGTCTCGGGGGCGAGGGTTGTCCAGAGCGACGCCGGCCCGCAGCTCGAGGTCCAGTTTCAGGC
>DASZQQ010000378.1:0-5766 GCA_035549595.1 Caulobacteraceae bacterium | reverse complement strand
CTGAGCGCCAGCCCCGGCAGGCCCACCGCGTCCAGGGCCGCGGCGAGCAGGCCGCGCGCCGCCGGGCCGATCACCGCCGGCCTGGGGCGAATCCCGGCCAGAGCTTTGCTATGCGCCGCCCTGGAGGATCGGGAACTGGCGCTCCGGGTGGTCCTGGGCGACCCGGCTCCCATCCCGCATCGTCGCCACCGAGCCGTCGAAGCAATACTGCAGGATATAGGCCTTGCGCACGGTTCCGGCCTTCAGGTTCGGTCCGGTCCGATGCGGCGAGAGGCTGGAGAAGACGACGGCGTCGCCCGCCCTGGCCGGGACCGGAACGGCGTCCGGAACCTCGTCCAGGCACTTCAGGCCGATGTCGGTCACCCGGTGCTCCAGCGTGCCCAGCCGGTGCAGGCCGGGCGCGATCCACGGGCAGCCGTTCTCCTCGTCGACGTCGACCAGGGGCAGCCACAGGGTCAGGTACTGCTGCGGCTCGATGAAGGTGTAGCCGTTGTCCTGGTGCCAGGGGAATTCCTGGGCCTTGCCGGTCTTCTTGTAGACGCTCTGGTCCCAGTAGAGCCGCACGTCCTCGCCCATCAGGTCATGGCAGATCACCTTGATCGCGGGATGCGCGGCGAAGGCCTTCAGCACTGGCGAGCGGCGGGCGATGTGGGTGGTGAAGGTGATGACGTCGGCGAAGGAGATGCTGACGCGTCCACCCGCCTCGCGCAGCTTCGCCTCGGACTCGGCCTCCAGGGGATCGATGGCGGCCGTTACAGCGGCGATCTCGTCGGGACTGAACACGCCCTGAAGCTTCACGAACCCCTGCGCGTCGTACTGCGCAAGCTCATCCGCGCTCAGCCGGCGCGGCGAGGCCGGCCGGCGCGACGTCCAGCGGAAGTCCCGGTTCAGCGGATGCAGCCGCGCGCCCGGCGGCAGGGTGTCGACCTCGCTCATGCGGCGATGATCGGCCAAAGCCGAAGCCCGGTCCATCCATTGGCCTTCGCGCCGGGTCGCCAACTCACCTGGCGATCGCGCATGCGCCAAGCTCGGCTTTCACCACGAAGGACACAAAGGACACAAAGGACACGAAGGCGGCGGTGCGTGTGAGCGGCCGCCGAAGGGTTCTCTGTTTCTTTGTGCCCTTCGTGTCCTTCGTGTCCTTGGTGGTCCAAAAGGGCGGCTCGGCCGCCGCCTCATTGCAGGAGGAGGCCCGGGAGTTCGGCCAGGCTCTCAATGCGGTGGGTGGCCTGGGCGGCTTCGGGGCGGGTGGCGTGGATCAGGCCCCAGGGGCCGCGGCGGATGAAGACCGCGGTCATGCCGGCGGCGGCGGCCGGAAGGACGTCGTTGTCGAGCCGGTCGCCCACGTAGGCGATCTCGCCGGCAGCGACGCCCGCGGCCTCCACGACCTTGCCGAAGAAGGCGGGCGACGGCTTCTCGACGCCCCAGCGGGCCGACGAGGCGATGAAGTCGGCCGGGACCTTGGCGTCCGCCAGGGCGCCCTCGGCCTCCTCGGGCTGGTTGCCGGCCAGGCCGATGCGCAGGCCTGCGTCCCTCAGCGCCTGCAGGGTCGGGATGGCGTCCGGATAGAAGTCGCCCGGTTCGAAGCGGTAGCGCCAGCCGGCGGCGCGGCGGTCGGCGAACACGGCCTCCATGTCGCGGCCGGGCGCGACCAGTTCGAACACCTGGCGGTGGTGCAGGTCCCGCTCGATCACCGCGCCCATGGCGGCGAAGAAGCCGAACCGCGGAACGCCCAGCCAGTCGGCCATCTCGCCCCAGTTGCGGGTCTCGTCGACCAGGGTCTCGCCCACGTCGAAGACCACCGCCTTCACCTGCCGCCTGCTCATCGCGCCCCCTCCGGCGATTGCTCGACGACATGGCCGTCGCGCATGACAAGCACGCGGTCCATGTGGCGCGTCAACTCCAGATTGTGTGTCGCGATCAAGGCTCCGACCCCCGTCGCGCGCGCCAGGTCGTAGAGCGCCTGGAACACCCCCGACGAGGTCTCCGGATCGAGGTTGCCGGTCGGCTCGTCCGCCAGCAGCAGGCGCGGCTGGTTGGCGAGGGCGCGGGCGACGGCCACGCGCTGCTGCTCGCCGCCGGAAAGCTGGCCGGGCTGGTGGTGCGTGCGCTCGGCGAGGCCCAGCCGCTGCAGCAGGTCGCGGGCGCGCTCCAGCGCCGCCTTTCGCCGGCCGCCGGCGATCATCACCGGCAGGGCGACGTTGTCGAGCGCGCTGAGCTCGGGCAGCAGGTGGTGGAACTGGTAGACGAAGCCGATCGTGGCCAGGCGGATGCGGGTGCGCGCCTTGTCGCCGAGCGCGCCGCACTCGCGCCCCTCGACGAACACCTTGCCTTCGGTGGGGTGCTCCAGCAGCCCCGCGGCGTGCAGCAGCGACGACTTGCCCGAGCCCGAGGGGCCGATCAGGCCGACGATCTCGCCGGGCCTCACCTCCAGGTCGACGCCCTTGAGGACGTGCAGGGTTGTCTCGCCGCTGGCGTACTCGCGCTTGACGCCGACGAGGCGAAGGACCGGCTCACTCATAGCGAAGCGCCTCGACCGGATCGAGGCGCGAGGCCTGCCAGGCCGGCAGCAGGGTCGCCGCGAACGAGGCGCCCAGGGTCCATATGGAGACGCCCACCACCTCGCCCCAGTCGATCTTCGCCGGCACGTGACTCAGGAAGTAGACGTCCGGGTTGAACACCTGGGTTCCGGTGACCCACTCGATGAAGCCCTGGATCGGCCCGATGTTGGCGCAGAAGACGATGCCGAAGATCAGGCCGCAGACCGTGCCGGCGACGCCGATCGCCGCCCCGTCGAGGAAGAAGATGCGCAGGATCGCCCCTTGAGTCGCGCCCATGGTGCGCAGGATGGCGATGTCCTTGCCCTTGTTCTTCACCAGCATGACCAGGCCCGAGATGATGTTCAGGGCGGCGATGGCGATGATGAACATCAGGATCAGGCGCATGGCGTTGCGCTCGACCTGGACGGCGCCGAAGAAGGCCGAGTTCTTCTGCGTCCAGTCGCTGACCAGCTCGGGGGAGACGGCGGCGGCCTGGGCGATGGCCGGCTTCAGCTCCGGCGCCTTGTCCGGATCGGCGACCTTGACCTCGATGTAGTCGGCGCTGGCGCGGCCGAAGAACAGCTCGGCCTGGTCGATGGGCATGTAGATGAAGCCCTGGTCGTACTCGCTCATGCCGACGCTGAAGACCCCGCCGACCGTGTAGGTCTTGCGCACCGGCGTCGTGCCGAAGGCCGTGGCCGCGCCGTTCGGCGAGATCAGGGTGACGTCGTCGCCGGGCTCGACGCCGAGGTTTTCGGCCAGACGCGCGCCCAGCAGCACCTGGTCGCCGCCGTCCTCGCCCTGGCCGAAGGTCCTCAGCGCGGCGGGCGGCTTGACGTGGGCGGCCACGACCGCGGTCGCCCGGACGTCGGCCGGCGAGAGGCCGCGCACGATGGCCCCGGCGTTGGCGGCCGGCCCCTGGACCAGCACCTGGCCCTCGACCACCGGCATCGCCGAGACGACCCCCGGCACGTGGCGGATGCGGTTCACCGCCGTCTCGCCCGTCATCGGCCCGGCGATCACGAACACATGGCCGTTGAAGCCCATGATCTTGCCGATCAGGTCGCTGCGGAAGCCGTTCATGATCGACATCACGATCACCAGCGCCCCGACCGCCAGGGTGATGGCGACGAACGAGATGACCGAGATCAGGGCGACGCCGCCCTGCGAACGCTTGGCCCTGAGGTAGCGCGCGGCGATGAACCGCTCCCAGGCGCTGAACGGGGCCGCGGGGTTCAAGTGTCTCTCTCCTCGCGCCGCCCCGGCCTCACCCGACGATCTTCGTCAGGGCCGCGTCGAGCGGCAGGCTGACCCGCTCGCCGGTCTTTCGCCGCTTCAGCTCGACGACGCCGTCGGCGAGGCCCCGCGGGCCGATGATCAGCTGCCAGGGCAGGCCGATCAGGTCCATGGTCGCGAACTTGCCGCCCGGCCGCTCGTCGGTGTCGTCCAGCAGCGGCTCCTTGCCGCTGACCGTCAGCACCTCGTAGGCCTTGGCGCAGGCCGCATCGACCGCGGCGTCGCCGGGCCGCAGGTTGACGACGCCGACGCCGAACGGGGCCACGGGATCGGGCCAGACGATGCCGTTCTCGTCGTGGCAGGCCTCGATGATCGCCCCGGTCAGGCGCGAGACGCCGACGCCGTAGCTGCCCATCTGCGCCGGACGATCGACGCCGTCGGGGCCGGTGATGTTGGCGCCCATGGGCTTGGAGTACTTGTCGCCGAAGAAGAACACCTGGCCGACCTCGATGCCCCGCGCCGTCATCCGGTTCTCCGGGACCACCTCGGCCTCGTAGCGCGCGGCGTCGTGCACGTCCTCGGTGGCCGCATAGAGGCTGGTCCACTCGCGGATGACGCCGGTCAGGTCGGCGTCGTAGTCGGTGTCGGCGCCGGGGATCGGCAGGTCCAGCACGCGCTTGTCGCAGAAGACGCCGCTCTCGCCGGTCTCGGCCAGGACGTGGAACTCGTGGCTGAGGTCGCCGCCGATCGGGCCGGTCTCGGCCTTCATCGGGATCGCCGTCAGGCCCATGCGCGCGAAGGCGCGCAGATAGGCCACGAACATGCGGTTGTAGGCGCGCCGTCCGGCGTCCTCGTCGACGTCGAAGGAATAGGCGTCCTTCATCAGGAACTCGCGCCCGCGCATCACGCCGAAGCGCGGCCGCTGCTCGTCCCGGAACTTCCACTGGATGTGGTAGAGGTTCTTCGGCAGGTCCTTGTACGACTTGACGTAGGCCCGGAAGATCTCGGTGATCATCTCCTCGTTGGTGGGCCCGTAGAGCAGCTCGCGCTCGTGCCGGTCGGTGATGCGCAGCATCTCCTTGCCGTAGTCGTCGTAGCGCCCGCTCTCGCGCCAGAGATCGGCCAGCTGCAGCGTCGGCATCAGAAGCTCGACGGCGCCGGCGCGGTCCATCTCCTCACGGACGATCTGCTCGACCTTCTTCAGCACCCGGTGGCCGAGCGGCAGCCAGGCATAGATCCCGGCCGCCTCCTGCCGCAGCATGCCCGCGCGCAGCATCAGCCGGTGCGACGGGATCTGCGCCTCCGAAGGCGTCTGCTTCAGAACCGGCAGGAAATAGCGCGACAGGCGCATGCAAGAACCCCGTTACAGCGAGCGCCTGCAATAGCCTCCCCCCCGCCCGCTTGGCAACGCGCGCTCTGGCTACGCTTCGGATTGCAGGTAGACTCCAGCACAATCCTCCACCGCCGGTGGAACGTCGGGGGCTGCTTTGGACCACGAAGGACACAAAGGACACAAAGACCACGAAGGCTTGCCGCCGCACGTCGAGGCGCTCAGCAGGATCGTGATCGACGCCGGATTGAAGGTGCACAAGGCGTTGGGCCCAGGACTGCTCGAGTCCGCGTACGAGCACTGCCTCGCGCACGAACTCCAATCCCGGGGAATCGCCGTCAGGCGGCAGGTCGCGCTGCCGGTCGTCTATGAAGGCATCACCCTCGATGCGGGATACAGGATCGACCTCCTGGTCGCCGAAGCTATCGTCATCGAAGTGAAGGCGGTCGACTTGATGCTACGCATCCATTGGGCGCAGGTCCTGACGTATCTGCGCCTGTCCGGTCATCGCCTCGGCCTGTTGATGAACTTCAACGTCGAGCAGTTCCGCCACGGGGTGAAGCGGCTGGTGAACTGACCCGAATTTCGTGCCCTTCGTGACCTTCGTGTCCTTCGTGGTGAATGGGCCTACCCGTTGCCACGATGTCGGAAGTCGTCCCC
>DASZQQ010000377.1:0-2578 GCA_035549595.1 Caulobacteraceae bacterium | reverse complement strand
CGTCGAGGCCGTCGTCGCCGAACAGCTCGGCCCCCAGCATCGCGCAGCGCGCCTGTTCGACCCGGGCGAGCCCGAGGCCCTCGGCGCGGCGGGCGTCCTCGTAGCGGCGCGCGGCGCTTTCGGCGGTGGCGGCGGCCTTGCGAAGGGCGACGGCGTCGCCGGAGCGGCGGGCGTATTCGCGCCACACGCGGGCGGCCTCCAGTTCGCGCCGCGCGCGGTCCTTCTCGCCGACGCGGCCGGCGGCCACGTCCGCGGCCTTGGCCTCGGCGCGCACCAGCGAGAGCGGCAGGAGCTCGAGCAGGATGGCGTCGCCGCCGGTCATGCCGTCGCGGGGAGCCACGGCGCCACCGCCGAACAGGCGCTTCAACTCCCGACCGAATTCGAACATGGCGCGGTTCACTCCCCGGGCGAATTTCGCACCACCCCGGGACACCGGGGCGGCCTCTCAGCGGGAACGCAGCAAAGCCGGAGCCGAAGCCTTTAACAAGATGTTAATCTTAAGAGATGGTTAACGGCGAAAGCTGAGAGTCGATCTCATCCCGGTTAACGCGGGGTCTCAGGCCCGTTCCTTGGTCCGCTCGAAGGCGACCTTCGGGAAGCGTTCGGCGACGTAGCCGATCTCCCACGACGACTTGGCCAGGAACACCGGCTGCTCGTCGATGTCCTGGGCCATGGCGGTGCGGTGCTTGCCGGCGAAGTCCTCGACGTCGGCCCTGGCTCCCGACAGCCAGCGGGCCTCGGCGTAGGGCGCGGCTTCGAAGATCACGTCCAGGGCGTATTCGCCCGACAGGCGGTCGGCCATGACCTCGAACTGCAGCTGGCCGACGGCGCCGACGATGAAGTCGGCGCCGATCATCGGCCGGAAGAGCTGGGTCACGCCTTCCTCGGCCAGGCCCTCCAGCGCCTTCTTCAGGTGCTTGGCCTTCAGCGGGTCCTTGACCCGCACGCGGCGCAGGATCTCGGGGGCGAAGTTCGGCAGGCCGGCGAAGCGCAGGGCCCCGGTCTCCGAGAGGCTGTCGCCGACCCGAAGCACGCCGTGGTTCGGGATGCCGATCACGTCGCCGGCGAAGGCCTCCTCGGCCAGTTCACGGTCGGAGGCGAAGAACATGATCGGCGCGTTGACGCTCATCTGCCGGCCGGTGTTCTGCACCTTCAGCTTCATGCCGCGGGTGAAGCGTCCCGAGGTCATGCGCACGAAGGCGATGCGGTCGCGGTGGTTGGGGTCCATGTTCGCCTGGATCTTGAACACGAAGCCCGACACCTCCGCGTCGCCGGGAGCCACGTGGGTGGCCTCGCCCGCCCGGGTGGCCGCGACGGGCCGCGGCGGCGGCGCGTAGGCGCCCAGGCCCTCCAGCAGCTGGTCGACGCCGAAGTGGCGCAGGGCCGAGCCGAAGAACACCGGCGTCATGTGGCCCTCGAGGAAGCTCTGGACGTCGAACGGCTTCGACGCCTCGGTCACCAGCATGGCGCCTTCCTCGACCTCCTCCTGCTCCTCGGGCTCGAGGTACTGGACGATGGCGTTGGACTTCTCCGCGATGGGCGCCGGGTGCTCCGTCGAGTGGCGGGCGAACGGGAAGAACTGGCCCCGGCGCAGGTCCATCATGCCCTTGAAGCGGCTTCCCGAGCCGGCCGGCCAGTAGAGCGGGGCCGGGTCGAGCGCCAGCTTGGAGCCGATCTCGTCCAGCAGTTCGAACGGATCCTGCGCCTCGCGGTCCATCTTGTTGATGAAGGTCACGATCGGGATGTCGCGCAGGCGGCAGACCTCGAACAGCTTCAGGGTCTGCGGCTCGATGCCCTTGGCCGCGTCCAGCACCATCACCGCCGCGTCGGCCGCCGTCAGGGTGCGGTAGGTGTCCTCCGAGAAGTCCTCGTGGCCGGGCGTGTCCAGCAGGTTGAACATCAGCCCGGCGTGGTCGAACGTCATCACGCTGGCGCTGACCGAGATTCCGCGCTCGCGCTCGATCTTCATCCAGTCCGACCGCGTGCGCCGCTGCTCGCCGCGCGCACGCACGGCGCCGGCCGCCCGGATCGCCCCGCCGGCCAGCAGCAGGTTCTCGGTCAGGGTCGTCTTGCCGGCGTCCGGGTGGCTGATGATGGCGAAGGTGCGCCGGCGGGCGGCCTCGGCGGCGGGGGAGGATGAGGACATGCGGCGCGAGGTAGCGTGCGGGCTCCCGCGAAGCAAACCGAACCTTGCCGCAGCCGGAGGAGCTCAGTCCGCGGACGTGGGCGCTAGCGGCGAAGCCGATTGGATTTGACCACGAACCACACGAACCACACGAACGCTCAGCAATCGTCTCGACGCGCGCCGACAGCACGGACCCGTTCGTGTGGTTCGTGTGGTTCGTGGTTCCTTTCTTGGCGCCTCGCGGCTATCGCGATGCCGCGGTCCAGGACAGCGGCTTCGCCGCGTTACGTGGTCGGCCAGGCCTCGTTCATGGCCGCCTTGCCGGTGCTTGCCCAGGCGCGCGAGCAGTTCGGGCGCGGGGACATGAAACCGAAGGGTTCGTGTCCCCTCGATCGGGCGCAGGAACGTCGACGCCACGCAAGCGCCGGGCAAGGGGACACGAACCCTTCGGTT
>DASZQQ010000376.1:0-12992 GCA_035549595.1 Caulobacteraceae bacterium | reverse complement strand
GCCGGGCCGGACCTTCGCCGGTCCGCCGCCGGGCCTGAGCGCCGGGCGGCCCGGGCCGTCGCCGCGGAACGCGTGCGGCCCGCCCCCGCCGCCGTGGCGCTTGTCCAGCATCTTGCGCTCCAGGATCGCCCGGCCGCGGATGTAGCGCAGGAAGGCCAGGGTCTCCTCGACCGCCGCCGGATCGGCGGGGCCGAGCCGGCTCTCCAGCGAAAGGGCGCGCGAGGCCTGGGTGGCCTCGAGCAGCGGCCGCCAGCGGGCGTCGAGATGGCCGGCCGCCCAGTCGGCCGCGGCCTTCTTGCTGGTGATCCGGCCGGTCCTCAGCGTATGCAGCACCCGCGCCGCGAAGCCGGCGAGGAACACCTGCAGCCAGTGCTGGTCCATCGGCTGGCCCTCGTCGAGCCACAGCCGCAGCACCGTCTCCAGCAAGGTGAGGCTTTCGGCCCTCAGGGTGTCGGCCGGCACCGGATCGATCAGGGCCTTCGGCGAAGGCCCAGCCAGGGTGATCCCCGCCTCCCGCGTCACCCAGCGAACGACCTCGGTGTTGTCGTGCTCGGAGCGCACGAGCGTCTTCGAACCGTTGGTCAGATAGAGGAGCGGATAGACCCGCGGCGGCAGGCCGCTGAGCCCCGGGTCGGCCCAGTCGTCGCCGCGGGGTTCGCCGGGCGGATCGCGCGGCTGGCCCTTCAGGCGCTTCAGGATGGGCGCCGGCGCGTAGGAGCCGTCGAGCTTCGTGGCCCAGGGGGAGGGGAGGGCGTGGATCGCGCCGTGCAGGACCTGCAGGGCGGCGAGCTCGTCAGGGGTGACGTCGCGGGCGGTGACGACCAGGAAGTCGACGTCGCTGGCCTCGTCGGCGTCGCCAAGGGCGAGGGAGCCTTGCAGATAGGCGCCGACGAAGACCTCGCCGAGCGTGCGGCGCACGCCGTCGGTCAGTTCGGCCAGGATGGCGTTGAGGTCGGCGTAGGGAGTCGGCGCCGGCTCGATGGCGGGCGCGCGCGCCCACGCCGGGGCGGGCGAAGAGAGATGGGGCATGCGGGTGTTCCGAAAGGCCGCGCCTCAAGGGCGCGGGGCAGCGATCATCGATGTGGGGCGGGGCGCTTCAGCGCTCTTACCCGTCGATCACGATCGCCACGGCGCACTCCTCTTTCGGGAGCGCCGGAATAGCGCAAAACTGCAGCGCGAGGAAGAGTGATGCAGTTCACGAAGCGATTGCGCGAGCCGGTGATGGCCGGAGACGTCACCTGCTCGGTGCGCATCTGGCAGAAGCCGCACGTCAAGGTCGGCGGCCGCTACCCCCTCGGCCCGGGCTTCATCGAGGTCACGGCCCTGCGCGAGATCGACCTGGCCGACATCACCCCGGCCCTCGCGCGCCAGTCGGGCTTCGAAGGCGTGGTCGACCTCCTGAAGATCGCCAAACACGGTCCAGGAGAGCGCGTCTTCCTGGTCGAGTTCGAGTGGCGCGAGGCCTGAGGCCCTAGCTCTCGACCGTGAAGGTGATGCCCGCCTTGGCCTCCAGCCGCTTCACCAGGGGCGCGGCCATGGCCGAGGCGCTGGTCCAGCAGCCGCCCGGGGTGGTCTCGCGCGAGACGTCGCGGGCGAGGCACAGGGCGCTCTCGGCCAGCATCTTCGAGGTCGAGCCGTAGCCGGGGTCCATGTCGCCCTTGACCGCGCAGCGCACGGTGCGCCCGTCGGCGGCCTCGGCGATGAACAGCAGGTCGTAGAAGCCGGTCTCCCGCTCTTCCTTGGTCGGGCCCTCACCGGGCTTGGGCATGCCGCCGGCGCCGAACGAGAAGCCGCCCATGCCGCCGGCGCCCTCCTTCGGCGGGCCGGCCGCCATCTGCATCTCGTCGTAGCGGAAGTCGCGGCCCCAGGGATGGCCGAGCAGCTGGTTCGAGCGGTGCACGGCCTTGGTGTTGATGCCGGCCATCATGAACGGGACCACCCAGCTGCCGGTCACCTCGTCCTCGTAGGCCTTGTCCAGCGGCGGCTGCTCGGGGCCCTTGAAGCCCGGCGTCAGGGCGAAGGGGTCGGCCAGCAGGCCCAGGATCGAGGGATCCTTCTGCGCCGCCGCCTGGGTGGCGATGCCGCTCGCCAGGGTGCCGCCCGAGAGCCCGCCCTTCATGTCCCGCACCCGGCCCCGGACGCGGGGGGCATAGGCGCCGAGCTTGGCCCTGGCCGTCTCCTCGGCGAACCAGACGCCGAGGTCGAAGGGGATGGAATCGAAGCCGCACGAGAACACCAGACGCGCGCCGGTGCGCTTCGCCTCGGCCTCGTGCGCCGCCATCATCGCCGCGATCCAGTTGGACTCGCCGGTGAGGTCGACATAGTCGGTCCCGGCCCGCGCGCAGGCGCCGACGAGCTCGGAGCCGTAAAGCTGGTAGGGGCCGGCGGTGGTGATCACGGCCTTGGTCCGGCGCGCCATCGCCTCCAGGGCGGCCGCGTCGTGGGCGTCGGCGACGATCAGCGGCAGGGACTTCGGCGCGCCGATCAGGTCGCGCACCTCGGCAAGCTTGTCTGCGCTGCGCCCGGCCATGGCCCAGGCCACGTCACCCGCGGCGCCGTAGGTCTTCAAGAGGTGCTCGGCCACCAGCCGCCCCGTGTACCCGGTCGCCCCGTAGACGACGACGTCGAATTCCCGGCCCTCGGCCATGGCGCACTCCTCCCGATTTGCGGCGCGACCGTGCGGGGCGCGCGCCGGGCGGTCAAGGCGCGCCGCTCACTCATTCGCGTTGCGCCGCCGCGCGATCGTGCCTTAGGGTTCCGACCCAGACTGAACGTCGATAACGAAGCCCGCGCCGCAGACGGGTTGGAGGACGCCATGAAGTTCACCTGGTTCAACCTGATGCCCTGGCCCTATCTGCCGGACGACTTCCGCGAGAAGCACCGCTCGGTCTGGGTCGACATCGACCAGCGCCTGTTCGACCCGGTGAAGTCGAACGAGGTCTACAACACCTACATGGACCTCCTCGAATACGCCGACACGCTCGGCTTCGACGGCATCGGGGTCAACGAGCACCACCAGAACGGCTACGGCATCATGCCCAGCCCGAACATCATCGCCGCGGGCCTGGCGCGCCGGACCAAGAACGCCGCCCTCGTGGTGCTGGGCAACTCCATCGCCCTCTACAACCCCCCGGTCCGCGTGGCCGAGGAGTTCGCCATGCTCGACTGCATCTCGGGCGGGCGCCTGGTGGCCGGCTTCCCGGTCGGCACCTCGATGGACACCAACTACTGCTACGGCCAGATCCCGGCCCTGACGCGCGAGAAGTACGCCGAGGCGCACGACCTGATCAAACGCGCCTGGACCGAGCGCGACCCGTTCGCCTTCAACGGGCGCTACAACAAGCTGCGGCACGTCAACATCTGGCCGCGGCCGATCCAGCAGCCGATGCCCCCGGTGCACATCCCCGGCGGCGGCTCGGTCGAGACCTACGACTTCTGCATCGACAACACCTACAGCTACTCCTACCTCAGCTTCTCCGGCTACCTGCGGGCCCAGGCGCTGATGAACGGCTACTGGAACCGCGTCGAGGAGCGCGGGACGCCCGACAAGAGCCCCTACCGGGCCGGCTTCGCCCAGACCATCTGCGTGGCCGAGACCGACGAGGAGGCCGAGCGGCTCTATTCCGAGCACGTCAGCTACTTCTACAACCGCTGCCTGCACGTCTATCCGGGCTTCGCCGACGCCCCCGGGTACCGCACGATCAAGACCATCCAGACCGGGGCGCTGTCGCAGTACGCCCCGCCACGCGGCGGCTATTCCCAGCTGACCTGGAAGGACCTGACCGAGCAGGGCCACGTCATCGCCGGCAGCCCCGAGACGGTGCGCCAGCGCATGGAGGAGCTGATCAAGGGGCTGCACGTCGGCAACATCTTCTGCCTGATGCACGTGGGGAACATGCCGGCCGACAAGTGCATGTACTCCTCGAAGCTGTTCGCCGAGAAGGTGATGCCCAAGCTGCGCAACATGTTCCCGGACTACGCCTCGGACGACCGCTTCTGGTGCAAGCCGATCGCCAGGCGGGCCGAGCCCGGCTCCCTGCCGGCCGCCCCGACCAGCGCGCCCGGCGCCCCCGCCCGCAATCCCGTCCCGGCCGAGTAAGAGGACCTGACCGCCATGGAATCGAAGACCGTCGCGACGCGGCACGCGCCCGTGCGCTATCTCGAAGGCGGCTCGGGCGAGCCGCTGGTGTTCCTGCACGGCGCCGGCGGCATGACGCCGGACGATCCGATCCTCGCCGAGCTCGCCAGCCGCTTCCACGTCTACGCCCCGTTCCTGCCGGGCTACGGCGAGACCGAGGAGTGCGGCAGCTTGCGCGACATGCTCGACTTCGCCCTGCACGGCTGGGACGTGGTCGAGGCGCTGGGGCTGAAGAACCCGATCCTGGTCGGCCACTCCATGGGCGGCATGATCGCCGCGGAGATGGCGGCGCTGGCTCCCAACGACGTCTCGCGCCTGGCCTTGATCTGCCCGGCGGGCCTGTGGCTGGACGACCACCCGATCGTCGACCTGTTCTCGCTGCTGCCGTTCGAGATGCCGAAGTACCTGTTCCACGACGCCGAGAAGGGCGCGGCCCTGATGACCTCGGGCCTGAAGATGGACGACCCGAAGTTCCTGCAGGACTACCTGGTGCGCAACGCGCGCCAGCTGGGCATGGCCGGCAAGCTGCTGTTCCCGATCCCCGAGCGCGGCCTCGCCGAGCGGCTCTACCGCGTGAAGGCCAGGACCGTGATCGTCTGGGGCGAGAGCGACCGCCTGATCCCGCCGGTCTACGGCCCGGCCTTCGAGGAGAAGATCGCAGGCGCCACCCTGGTGAAGGTCCCCGAGGCCGGCCACATGGTGATCCTGGAAAACCCCGCCGCCGTGCGCCAGGCGGTCGAGGCGGTGGCCTGACCCGCGAGGCCCGCTCGCGGCGCCAAATCTAGGGGTTTTCCCCGAAGCGGGGATTCCTCGGCTCCTTCAAACCTTCCCGCCTCTCGCCAACAGGAGGAGGCGGCAATGGCCCGCGTCTCGAGTTTCGTCTACGGCGTCCTCTGCTACGCCGTGTTCTTCGCCGTGTTCCTGTACGGGGTCGGCTTCATCGCCGGCGTCGCAACGCCGACCGCGCTCGACGGCCCCGCCCGCGTTCCGCTGCCCAAGGCGATGGCCGTCGACCTGGCGCTTCTGGCCGCGTTCGCCGTTCAGCACAGCGGCATGGCCCGCCCGGCGTTCAAGCGCTGGTGGACGCGCATCGTCCCCGAGCACCTGGAGCGCAGCACCTATGTGCTGCTGTCGTCCCTGGCCCTGGCGGCCTTCTACCTCTTCTGGCAGCCCATGGGCGGCGTCTTCTGGGAGAGCCACGGCGAGGCCCGCGGCGTGATCCTGGCGGTCTACCTCTTCGGCTGGGCGCTGCTGCTCTACACGACCTTCCTGATCGACCACTTCGACCTCTTCGGCCTCAAGCAGGTCTGGCGGCGCCTCACCCGCCAGCCCTACGAGCCGCCGAAGTTCCACACGCCCTCGCTCTACAAGCTCGTGCGCCATCCGCTCTACGTGGGCTGGCTGACGATCTTCTGGGCCGCGCCGGTCATGAGCGCCGCGCACCTGATCTTCGCGGTGATGACCACGGCCTACATCCTGATCGCCATCCGCCTGGAGGAGCGCGACCTCGCCGCCGCGTTCGGCCAGACCTATGCCGACTATCGGCGCCGCACGCCGATGCTGATCCCCCGCCTCTGGCCGGCTTCGGCCGCCAGGCCGGCCGCGGCGCCGCCCCGCCCCCGGTGACGCGCGGCCGGCGCACTTTCAGCGAAAGCGGACACCGGTTTCGCGTCCGAAAGTGCGCCAGCCTGCTCTGGCCCCCGGCGGGCGGACCACCGCTCGCCGGGGACCTCCGGTCCTCTCACAATCGTGACCGAAATGCGGCTTTGACGGCGCGAACGACTCCATACCTATAGCCAAGGTTGCTTCCGCAACCGGGCGCGGGGCCGCGCCCAGGGGGCCTCGCCAGAGCCCCGATCCGGCCTCGGAGCGTGACGGCCGCCATGTACGGCCCCTGAAAGAAGACCGATCGCCCGAGGCCTGCTGGAGTCTTCCATGACCGACATAGTCTCGTACGCGCCGTGGCTCGGCGCGCTCGTCGTCCTGATCGTCCTTGCCGTGCTGTTCGCCAGCTCGGGGATGGTCCGCTACATCGGCAACAACCGCGTCGCCGTGGTCGAGAAGCTGTGGAGCTCGACCGGCTCGATCAAGTCCGGAATCATCGCCCTGAAGGGCGAGGCCGGCTTCCAGCCGGACGTGCTGCGCGGCGGCCTGCACTTCTTCTTCCCGTTCCAGTTCCGCCTGCACGTCCATTCGCTGGTGACGATCCCGCAGGGCCGCATCGGCTACGTCTTCGCCCGCGGCGGCGAGCCGCTGGGCGCGGACCAGACCCTGGCGACCAATCCTCCGGACACGGACTTCCAGGACGCGCGCCGCTTCCTCGAGGCCGGCGGCCAGAAGGGCCCGCAGCGCAAGATCCTGCGCGAGGGTTCCTACGCCATCAACCTGGCGCAGTTCGTGGTCGTCACGCGCGACCAGACCTTCGCCCTGGCGCTGGACGGCGCCGACGGCGCCCTGCTCGACCAGATGGCCGAGGTCATCGCCTCGCGCGACGGCTTCGAGCCGGTGGTGATCAAGGACGCCGACGACCAGATCGGCGTCGTCACCGTCCATGACGGGCCGGGGCTGGCCTCGGGCGACATCATCGCCCCGACCGTCGGCTCCGATCCCGAAGACGCGGCGACCTTCCACAACAGCTTCCAGGACCCGGAGAAATTCCTGGCCGCCGGCGGCCGCAAGGGCCGGCAGCTGCAGGTCCTGGTCGAGGGCACCTACTACCTGAACCGCCTGTTCGCGACCGTCGAGCGGATCCCGAAGACGGTGGTCGAGGTCGGCCAGGTGGGCGTCGTGGTGTCCTACACGGGCCCCGCCGGCGTCGACACCTCGGGCGAGGGTTACCGCCACGGCGAGCTGGTCGAGAACGGCCGCCGCGGCGTCTGGGCCGACCCGCTGCTGCCCGGCAAGTACGCCTTCAACACCTACGCCGGGCGCGTGACGATGGTGCCGACCACCAACTTCATCCTGAAGTGGGAATCGAACGCCATCGGCTCGCACAAGTTCGACGAGAACCTCGCCGAGGTGTCCCTGATCACCAAGGACGCCTTCGAGCCCAGCCTGCCGGTGTCGGTGGTCGTGCACATCGACTACCGCAAGGCGCCGCTGGTCATCCAGCGCTTCGGCGACATCAAGCGCCTCGTCGAGCAGACCCTGGACCCGATGGTCAGCGCCTACTTCAAGAACATCGGCCAGACCCGCACCCTGATCGAGCTCCTGCAGGACCGCAGCGAGATCCAGTCGCTGTCGAGCCAGGAGATGAAGGCCAAGTTCGGGGTCTACAACCTCGAGCTCCAGGAGGTGCTGATCGGCACGCCGCGGCCCAACACCACCGGCGACGACAGCCAGATCGAGAAGATCCTGACCCAGCTGCGGCAACGCCAGATCGCCGACGAGCAGGTCGGCACCTACGAGCGCCAGAAGCTGGCGGCGCAGAAGGAGCGCGAGCTGCGCGAGGCCGAGGCCCGCGCCAAGCAGCAGACCGCGATCACCGAGTCCGAGCTCTCGATCCAGGTGCAGCAGAACGCCGGCGCGGCCAACCTCGCCCGCTCCAAGCAGGAGGCCGAGCAGACCCGCACCCTGGCCAAGGCCGAGTCCGACCGCATCCGAGTGCTGGGCGAGGGCGAGGCCGGCAAGGTCGTGGCCCTGGCCGCGGCCGAGGCCGAGCGCGTGACCAAGGTGGGCCTGGCCCAGGCCGAGGCGATCGAGAGCCAGGTCGCCGCGTCCGGCGGCCCGCGCTACCAGCTGGCCCGCCAGGTCGCCGAGCGCTTCGCCCAGGCCCTGGAGACCAGCGGCGTCGATGTGGTGCCCAAGGTCCAGATCACCGGCGAAGGCGGCGGGACCGCCGGCGGCGGGGCGGTGCTGCAGACCCTGATGACCCTCCTGATGGCCGGCAAGCTCGACCTGCCGATCACCGCCAACGACGAGGCCAAGGGCGACGAGCCCGAAGCGGCCTGACGCCTGCGGGGACATGATCTTTCGGGATCGTGTCCCCTGTCGGCCCTGCGCCTGGCCGGCGAAGCCGGCGTTCGAGACCAGCCTCAGCGTTCACCACAGAGGACACAGAGGAACACGGAGGGTCACAGAGGGATCAGGAGCGATCGCCGGCTCTGTGTTCCTCTGTGAACCTCTGTGTCCTCTGTGGTCGAATCCAGACTCGCGATTACTCCCGGCTTCGCCGGGCGAAGCTCGCGCCTAGATTTCCCGGCTCCGCCCCGCCCAGTAGGGCTTGCGGACCTTGCCGCGCTGGATCTTGCCGGCCGGGCTGCGGGGGAGCTCGTCGACGAAGTCGATCGTGCGCGGGACCTTGTAGCCGGCCAGGCGTTCACGGGCGAAGGCCTGGATCTCCTTCGCGAGGTCGTCCGACGGCTCGAACCCCGGGTTCAGGGTGATGACGGCCTTGACCTCCTCGCCCCACTCCTCGTTCGGCACGCCGATGCAGCAGCTGTCCTCGACCGCGGGATGCTTGATGATCTCGTTGTCGATCTCCTGGGGGTAGATGTTCACCCCGCCGGAGATGATGCACTCGGCCGTGCGGCCGGTCAGGAACAGGTAGCCGTCCTCGTCCAGGTAGCCGACGTCGCCCAGGGTGAAGAAGTCGCCCTTGTGCGCGCTCGCCGTCTTCTGCGGGTCCTTGTAGTACTCGAACGGCGCCACCGGCGAGACGCGGAAGTAGAGCGTGCCGGACTGGCCCTGGGCGACCTCGTTCCCCTCGTCGTCGAGGATCTTCAGCGCGTCAGGGCTGGGCAGCTTGCCCACCGTGCCCGGCTTCTTCAGCCACTCCTCGGACGAGACCATGAAGCCCGCTCCGCCCTCGGAGCCGGCGTAGTACTCGTGGATGATCGGGCCGACCCAGTCGATCATCGCCCGCTTGACCTCGGGCGGGCAGGGGGCCGCGCCGTGGATGATGTAGCGCAGCGACGAGAGGTCGTACTTGGCCTTCACCTCGTCCGGCAGGGCCAGCAGGCGCTGGAACATGATCGGCACCAGGTGCGCGCGGGTGACGCGGTATTTCTCGATCGCCCGCAGCACGCCCTCGGAGTCCCAGCGGTCGAGCAGCACCAGCGGATTGCCCTGGGTCATCGCCGAGCGCACGTCGAAGGCCAGCGGCGCGGCGTGGTAGGCCGGACCCGCGCACATCTGCACGTCGTCGGGCTGGCCGATCTGCGGCATGAGCAGGCCGGCGGCGGCCTTGCGGTAGACGCCCTTGGGCCGGCCGGTGGTGCCCGAGGTGTAGAGCATCTGCGAGCCCAGCACCGGATCGTCGATGTCCGAACCGTCGTGCCTGGCGGTCTCGTCCGCGTAGGACAGGAAGCCCTCGGCGCCGTCGCCGATCGAGAGCTTGACCGCCACGTGCGGCGTCTTGGCCTCGAGCGCCGACGGATAGCGCGTCTCGGCGATCAGCGCCTTCGCGTCGCAGTCGTTGATGATGTACTCCACCTCGTCGGTGTTCAGGTGCCAGTTCACCGGCGTGATGCGGAAGCCGCCGCGCAGGCAGGCGTTCAGCACCTCGACGAACTCGGCCCGGTTGCTGCACAGCAGCGCCACGGCGTCGCCGGCCTTCAGGCCATGGGCGCGGAGCATCCTGACGATGCGGTTGGCGGCCTCGTTGACCTCCTTGAAGGTGCGCGTGCCGAGCGGGTCGAAAATGGCGGTCTGGTCGGGCTTCTCCTCGGCCCACAGCGAGGCGGTCATGCCCTTGGAAAGCGCGTCAATCAGGCGATCCAGAAGTTCCGGCATCAAATAATCCTCCCGGGCGCCGCCCCGGCCGGGTCTTCTTTCGAACCCTTCTGCACGCCGGTCGGACGCCACATTTTCAAGTGACGAATGAATGGGTCCCATTGATTGGCTGGGGCCCGCTGCGTCAAGCGCCGCGCCCGCTCCGCTGGCGAAAACGACCCTGCTTGTTGTCCCGATCGCCCGCTTTTGCCGCCGGCCACGCTTCGTCAGTTTGCGCGCCCTTCCTTCCCCCCCAAGGAGTCTCTCGCCATGAACACCTCGAACGCGCGACAAACGGCGTCCATCCTCGCCACCCTCGCCTGCGCCCTCGCCGCGGCAGCGGCGCTCCCGACCCTGGCCAGGGCGGCCGAAGACCCGCCCTCGGTTCGGGTCAGCTACGCCGACCTCGACCTGTCTCATGATCGCGGCCGTGCGACGCTCGAGCGGCGGATCGACACGGCGGTGAGCCGCATCTGCGGCGACCGGCCGATGGACGTCGAACTGGGCCGCCTTGTGGCCTGGAGCGGCTGCCGCGACACCGCCTGGAACGGCGCGCGGCGCCAGCTCGCCGGCCTCTATGCCGGGCGCGGCCTGGCCCAGGCGCAGATCCGGCTGCCGGCGCGCCCCTGAACGCCGTCGACGTCACCCCGGGCGCGACCCGGGGTGACGATCGGAGTTGTCGGCATAGTAAATATCGCCTTTACCATAGACGAATATTGACCACCGGTACGCGAAACCAGAGTAAACGCAGATTCACGACGTCCCTTAATGACAATGAAATGGGCGATCCGCAAAGTTCCCTAGAAAGCGCGCGGCGTTCCGCGCGGAGGGGAATGGGCGGGCCGTTATGCGTGTTGCTACCATCGTCAGTCTGGGCGCGTCCGCCGTGCTCGGCGTGGGCGCTCTCTTCGTCGCCAAGGTGTGGCTGCCGCAGGCGGCCGGCGCCGACGCGCAGAACAAGGCCCACGCCCAGGCGCAGGCCACCACGCCGGTGGTCGTCGCGTCCGGCGACATCCCCTACGGCGGCAAGGTCGACGCGGCCCACCTGACGGTGGTGCAGTATCCGGTCGGCGCGGCCCCCCAGGGCGCCTTCACCAGCATCGACCAGGTCGCCCAGCGCGAGGGCGGCGCCTCGATCGCCATGACGCCGATCTCGGCGCGCGAGCCGATCCTGGCCACCAAGCTCAGCGGCGGCGGCGCCCGGCCGATCCTCTCGGCAATGATCTCCGAGGGCATGCGCGCCTACACCATCGGCATCACCGACGTCGCCGGCGGCGGCGGCCACATCCTGCCCGGCGACCGGGTCGACGTGGTCCTGACCCGCGAGGTGCCGCTGCCGCAGTCGGTGCAGGCCGAGTGCGGCCAGTGCAAGCGCTACCTGACCAATGTCGTGGTCCAGAACGTCCGCGTGCTGGGCATGGACCTCAACACCGATCCGAAGTCGACCCAGGCGGCGGTGGCGCACACCACCACCCTCGAGGTGTCGATGGAGGACGCCGAGCGCCTGGCCCTCGCGGCCACGGCCGGCAACCTCTCCCTGGCGCTGCGCCGCGTCGGCGAGGCCGAGGTCGCTTCGGTCAAGGCGGTCGACAACCACGACGTCGCCCCGGCGAAGATGCCGGGCAATCCCGTGCTCATTCCGGTGCGCCGCCGCACGGCGCCCAAGCCCGCCGCGGCGGCCGCCCGGCGCTCCATCATCGTCGTCCACGGCGATGCGAAATCCAGCGTCGAAGTCCCGTCCGAACGCGGGTCAGGCGTCTGAACGACAACCGCTGGAGATGCATGCCATGAAACCGATCCTCGCCCTCCTTGCGTCCGCGGTCATCGCCACCAGCGGCTTTTCCGCGGCCCCGGCGCTTGCCCAGCTGTCGGCTGACGCGCAAGGGACCAACACCATCACCGTGGCCAAGGACAAGTCGGCGGCCTTCCGCCTCGACTATCCGGCCAGCGAGATCGTGGTCGCCCAGCCGGACACCCTGGCCCTGGTCGCGACCACGGACCGCAGCTTCTACGTCCGCGGCAAGCAGCTCGGGGTGACCAACATCCTGATCTACGACATGGAGCACCGCCTGGCCCAGGTCGTGGACGTGCGCGTCGGCTACGACACCGACACCATCCAGGCCGACCTGGCGGCCGCCCTGCCGGGCGAGACGATCAAGGTCGCCAACTTCGCCGGCGGCCTGCTGCTGACGGGCGAGGTCTCGACCTCCTCGGTGGCCAACCGCGCCGCCGCGATCGCCGAGCGCTATGCGCCCAAGGCCGTGCAGTCGGCCCTGACCGTGCGCGCCGCCCAGCAGGTGCTGGTCGAGGTTCGCATCATCGAGGCCTCGCGCAACGCCTTGAAGGATCTCGGCGTCGACGTCGACGTGCACAACATCTCGGGCTTCAAGCTCAACACCGGCAACGGGCTTCTCACCACCAACACCCCGCCCCAGGGGACGCTGGGGGTGCACGCCACCTCCGGCGCCTTCACCATCGACGCGACGCTGCGCGCGCTCGAGCAGCGCGGCGTGGTGCGGACCCTGGCGCGGCCGAACCTGGTGGCCATGTCCGGCGAGGAGGCCAACTTCCTGGCGGGCGGCGAATTCCCGTTCCCGGTCCCGAACGGCAACAACGGCGTCACCATCGAATTCCGCACCTTTGGCGTGAAGCTGAACGTGACCCCGACGGTCGAGGACTCCGGCGAGATCCGCCTGAAGGTCGCCCCCGAGGTCAGCCAGCTCGATCCGCGCAACGGCGTGCAGATCCAGGGCTTCACCGTGCCCGGCATCACCACCCGCCGCGCCTCGACCGCCGTCGAGCTGCGCGACGGCCAGAGCTTCGCCATCGCCGGCCTGTTCGAGAAGAACCAGGTCCGGGCCGTGAACCAGGTGCCGTGGGCCGCCGACGTGCCGGTCCTGGGCGCGCTCTTCAAGTCGGCCGACTGGCAGAAGAACCAGACCGAGCTGGTGATCATCGTCACGCCGCGGCTGACGACGCCCACCGACCACATCGAGACCCTGCCCAATCCGATGCGCGACGACCGCGACGCCAGCGCCATCGACCTGATCCTGGCCGGCGGCGGCCTGGAGGCGCCGAAGAGCGATCCGCCCCCTGTCACCGAGACGCCCGCCGCCGCAGCGCCGGCCCCGGCGCCCGCGCC
>DASZQQ010000375.1:0-3734 GCA_035549595.1 Caulobacteraceae bacterium | reverse complement strand
GAGCCCCGAGACCTCCATGACCGACCCCGTGCGCCTCACCTCCCTCGCCCATGGCGGCGGCTGCGGCTGCAAGCTCTCGCCCGCGGCGCTGCGCGAGATCATGGCCGCCATGCCGGCCGCGGCGGCCTTCCCCGACCTGCTGGTCGGCACCGAGACCTCGGACGACGCGGCGGTCTGGCGGCTGAACGAGACCCAGGCCCTGGTGGCGACCACGGACTTCTTCATGCCGGTGGTCGACGACCCGTTCGCCTTCGGCCGCATCGCGGCGACCAACGCCCTGTCGGACGTCTACGCCATGGGCGGGCGGCCGATCCTGGCGCTGGCGATCGTCGGCATGCCGGTGGGCAAGATGCCGGCCGAGATGATCGGCCAGATCCTGGCCGGCGGCGCCTCGGTCTGCGCCGCGGCGGGCATCCCGGTCGCCGGCGGCCACTCCATCGACAGCGTCGAGCCGATCTACGGCCTCGTCGCGCTCGGCCTCGTGCACCCGGACAAGCTGTTGAAGAACAGCGGCGCCAGGGCCGGCGACGTCCTCGTCCTGACCAAGCCGCTCGGCGTCGGCGTCTACAGCGCGGCGCTGAAGCAGGACCGCCTGGACGCAGAGGGCTACGAGGCCCTGATCGCCTCGACCACCCAGCTCAACGTCGTCGGCGCCGACCTGCCCGACACCGCCGGCGTCCACGCGGTGACCGACGTCACCGGCTTCGGCCTCCTTGGCCATGCCCTGGAGATGGCCCGCGGCGCCGGCCTCACCGTCGAGTTGGCGGCCGAGGCGGCGCCCCTGCATCCGGGCGTCGAGGCCCTGGCCCGGGACGGCGTGCGCACCGGCGCGGCGACGCGCAACTGGGCCAGCTACGGCGAGGCGGTCGGCCTGCCCGCCGACCTGCCCGAATGGCGGCGCGACATCCTGTGCGATCCCCAGACCAGCGGCGGCCTCTTGATCGCGGTCGATCCACGCGAGGCCGAGGCCGTGCTGGACCTCTGCCGCCGGCGCGGCTTCGCCCAGAGCGCCGTCGTCGGGCGCCTGCGCGCCGGCCCGCCGCGGATCGAGGTCCGCTCGGGCGCGAGCGTGCTGGAGCTGGCGTAGATCCACGAACCACGAAACACACGAAAGGACACGAACGCACAGCGGACGGCCCTACCCTTCGGAAAGTTGCGGGCCTTTCGTGCCTTTTCGTGTCCTTTCGTGGTTCAAGCCCTCACTTCAAGCCGCCGCGGCGAGGCCTTCGATGCGGCCGTGGCCGGCCAGGGATTCCAGGGCGAGGCGCGTGAGCCCTCCGCGCCAGTCGGCCTTGGCCCTGGCCCAGGCGGCCTCGTCGACGAAGGCCCAGTCCCAGAACGGACTCCAGCCGCCGTCGTCCTGCTGGCCGTCGATCAGCACCTCGGCGGCGTGGTCGATGCGGCCCTCGAGCACGGGCGCCAGCAGGCTCTGCGGCGTCGGGGCCAGGTCGAGCACCGGCGCATGTTCGTCGTCCGGGTCGTGCTGGCGCACCGAGCGGACCAGCAGGTTCGCGAGCGCCTCGCGCAGGTCGGCCGGCGCCTCGGGGGTCTCGGCCAGGATTGTCGCGCAACGCAGGTCGTAGGCCCCTTCGATCACGTCGGCCTCGCGGATGGACCGGCGCATGCGCGCCTCGACCGCGTCGAGGAACAGGGCCGGGACCGCGGCGCGGAAGCGGTAGAGGTCGGCGAGGATCTCGGCGGTGGGGTTCCAGCGGAAGCCGTTCCAGCTGTCGGCGAGCTCGTTGGACCACCCCCACCAGGGCGCGTGCGGCGCCTGGTCGACCTCCGGGCCGATGATCGGCCAGACCCCGTCCGCCACATGGCTCTCCAGCCACCGCGCAGCGCCGGCGACCATCGGATGGCCGGCGTCGACGCCCGCGCGCCTCAAAGTCCTGAGGCCCACGCTGGTGGCGATCGCCGTGGAGGCGGGCGTGGCGATGTCAGGCTCCAGGCCGTGACCGAAGCCGCCGTCAGGGTTCTGGAACGGTACGAGGGCGGCGAGGATCGCCCCCGCCTCCCCGCCCTCGAACCGGTGGCGGTAGAGCGCCGCGTCGAGCGGCCGGGCGTGGCCGGCGATGAAGGCGCGGGCCGCGGCGAAGCGGTCGTGGGTGAGCATGGCCGGCATGGGGAGCCTCCTCGGCTTGACCTCGATCCTCTCCCGACCGCCAGGCGCCGTCAAGAACAAATACGGAACATCGCGCTCAAGAGGTCGCTGGCCGGCGGAACATCCGCCGACCCGAAACCAGGATCGCCAGCAACGCGATCCCGGCCAGGACCGGAGCGCCGAATGCGGGGTCGTAGAACGACCCCCTCACCGGGAAGAGCTGCCAGGCGAGGTTGCTCATGGCGTGGAACACCGCCTCCCCGGCCACGCTGCGTCCGGTGTGGTTGTAGAGCCAGACCATGATCACCCGGGTCGCCACCGTGCCGAGCGTCCACCAGGCGATCCAGACCGGCGCCCGGTGGGCCTGGAGGAGCGGGACGAAGTGCCAGATCGCCCAGACGCCGCCGATCACCAGGGCGGCCGGCAGGGCTCCCAGGCGCGCCTGCAGCGGGTCGACGGCGTAGCCCGACCAGCCGAGCTCCTCGCAGACGGCAGCCACCAGGAAGATCGCCAGCATCGCCAGGGACGGCCCGGCCGCGACCGCGGGCAGAGGAATGGCGCGGCCGGCGAGGCGCATCGCCGCCCAGGCGATCGCCAGCGCCGCCGGGGCCAGGAGGACCAGCAGCAGCCACCACGACCTGGGCCGGACGCGACCGGCGTCGACCGCCCTGGCCAGCAGCGCCCGCGCCCCGGCCGGCCCGCCCTGGCGCCAGGCGAGGATCAGGGCCGCGGTCGCCGGGACCACCACCGCGACCGCGCTCAGCGGCAGGCCGGGCATCAGCTGCACGTCGGTCCGGCTGCAGGCCAGCCAGATCGGGACGGAGATGACGAAGACGAGGGCGAAGTAGAGCCACGGCGCGGGTCTGGGAGTGGACATCAGGCTTGCCTATCAGCGATAGGCTATCAATGATAGGGACGCCGTCCCTGTCAATGCCCGTCACGAGGTCCATGGTCGCCGCCCCCTCCACCCGCCCCCGCCGCGAGGCGATCGTCGACGAGGCCGTGCGCCTCTTCCGCGCCCACGGCGTGCACGCGGTCACCACGCGGGCCATCGCCGCCGCGGTCGGCATCTCGCAGCCCAGCCTCTACGCGCATTTCGCCACCAAGCAGGCGATCGTCGAAGCCGCCTGCATCCGCGCCTTCCAGGGCCTCACCTCGGCCATGCGGGACGCGCTCGCCCTGCCCGACGCGGAGGCGCTGCCGGCCATGGCGCGCGCGTACGTGGACTTCGCCCTTCGCCAGCCCGACGCCTACCGCGTCGCGTTCATGATCGAGGACGAGCCGCCGGGCGAGGCCGTGATGCAGGCGGCCGGCGAGGCGTTCCAGCTCTACCGGGCGGCGGTCGCGCGCCGCCATCCGGACGCGCCGCCGGCCGATGTCGACATGATCGCCCAAAGCGCCTGGGTGTCGCTGCACGGCCTGGTGTCGCTGCTGATCGCGCGCCCGGACTTCTCGTGGTGCGACCGCGCCCGCCTGATCGACTTCCACATCGGGCGGACGGCGCCCGGCTGAGGCGGCCGATCAGACCGCCTCCCGCGGCGCAAGACCTACTGCGGGACCACCCGGGTCGTGGCCGTGACCTCGTCGCTCGAGCTCGCCGGCGCGGCGTGGGTGGTCGTCGTATGCCGTA
>DASZQQ010000374.1:0-11600 GCA_035549595.1 Caulobacteraceae bacterium | reverse complement strand
CCGGCCATCAGCGCCTCCAGCCCGCGGTGCGTGTAGCCGAGCCGCGCCTCGAGACGCACCACCGTCTCGCCGTTGGCGGCAAAGCGGAAGTGGCCGGGCTCGATGATGCCGGCGTGGACCGGCCCGACCGGAATCTGGTGCAGGCCTTCGCCCTCGACCGGGAGGAAGGCGTAGGGGGCAGAGGACGCGGGCGCCGTCACGTCGCGCCGGGAGGGTGGAGCACCGCCTCGCCAACGGCCGTGGGCGAGCCAGGGGCGGGTGTCGACGGCGCCGTCGGGGACAAGGCCGAACAGGTCGCGAACCTTGCGTTCCAGGCGGATGGCCGGCGCGTGCCGGGCGCCCACAGAGGGGAAGTCGCCGTCCGGGCAGGGCAGGCTGAGCACCGCCGCGCCGGCGCCCTCCTCCATCACCGCCAGGTTGACCTCGCCCTCCTCGCCCCACAGCGAGACGAGGCTGATCCGCCCCTCGGCCAGAGCCTCGACCGTGCGCCGCCATGTCGGCGGGTCCACGGCATGGAACGGCCACGGTCCGCCCGCGAAGCGCGGGGCGTGGGCCAGGAGGTCCGCCAGGGTCGTCGCCGCGGTCATCGCCCGAGCCCTCTCATCCGAGCAGCCGCGCCACGTTCTGGAACCAGGTGGTGATCAGCGGCGGGAACCAGATCCCCGCCGCCAGCACCAGGCCGACGTGCGCCACCATGGGCAGGTAGGAGGCGTGGGCCGGCGCGGTCCCCTCCGTCGGCTCGCCGAAGGCCAGGCCCTGCAGCCGCAGGATCAGGGCGCCCAGGGCCAGGATCAGGCCCAGCACCAGGGGCAGCGCCAGCAGCGGCTCGCGGGCGAACGTCGACGACACCACCAGGAACTCGCTGGTGAAGATGCCGAACGGCGGCAGCCCGCCGATGGCCAGCACGCCGGCGACCAGCATCCAGCCGAGGATCGGGTGCGTGACCGTGAGGCCGCGGATGTCGGCGATCCGCTGCGTGCCCTTGACCTGGGCCACATGGCCGACGGTGAAGAAGATCGCCGACTTGGTGAGGCTGTGCATGGTCATGTGCAGCAGGCCGGCGAAGTTGGCCAGCGGCCCGCCCATGCCGAAGGCGAAGGCTATGACGCCCATGTGCTCGATCGAGGAGTAGGCGAACAGGCGCTTGATGTCGCGCCGGCGGTACAGCATCAGGGCGGCGAAGATTACCGACACGAGCCCGAGCGTGACCATGAGCGGGCCGGGCGCCAGGGCGGCGTGGTTGGCCGCCAGCAGCATCTTGAAGCGCAGCACCGCGTAGAGCGCCACGTTCAGCAGCAGGCCCGACAGCACGGCCGAGATCGGCGTCGGGCCTTCGGCGTGGGCGTCCGGCAGCCAGGCGTGCAGCGGGACCAGGCCCACCTTGGTGCCGTAGCCCAGCATCAGGAACACGAACGCCAGGTTCAGCATCGCCGGATCGAACAACGCCACCTTGGCCATCAGGACGGTCCAGACCATGCCCTGGAGGCCTTCGCCCACCGCCGGCCGGGCGGCGAGGTAGACGAGGATCGTCCCGAACAGGGCCAAGGCGATGCCGACGCTGCCCAGGATGAAGTATTTCCAGGCGGCCTCGATCGCCTCGTGGGTGCGGTAGATGCCGACCATGGCCACCGTGGTCAGCGTCGCGAGCTCGATCGCCACCCACATCAGTCCCAGGTTGTTCGACACCAGGGCCAGGTTCATGCCGAACATCAGCACCTGGTACATGGCGTGGTAGAAGCGCAGGCGCGTCGTCGTCAGCCGGCCGATCTCGATCTCGTGGGCGATGTAGCCCGCCGAGAACAGGCTGGTGGTGAAGCCGACGAAGGCGTTCAGCACCATGAACACCACCGACAGGTCGTCGACCCGCAGGTAGAGGCCGCCCGGCGGTCGGTAGACCACCATCGACAGGGCCGCGACGAGGGTCATCAGGGCCGCCGCGGCGTTGATCCTGGCGGCGGCGCGGTACTGCGGCACGAGCGCCAGGATCGCGGCCGCAGCCGCCGGGATCGCCAGCACGGCGTCGGTGGCGGCGAACGGCAGGGTGGCCAGGTCGATGGCGGTCATTGCCGCTCCTCGCGCCGGAAGCGATCCAGGGCGGCGACGTCGATGGTCTCGAAGCGCTCGCGGATCCGGAACAGAAAAACCCCGATGACGATGAAGGCGATCAGCACGGAGAACGCGACGGAGATCTCGACCACCAGAGGCATGCCCTTGGCGCCGGTGGCGGCCAGGACGAGGCCGTTCTCGAGCGACATGAAGCCGATGATCAGGCTGACCGCGTTGCGCCGCGTGATCATCATCAGCATGCCCAGCAGCACGACCGAGAGGGCGAAGGCGAGGTCCTCGCGCGCCAGGCGGTCGGCCGCGATCGTGACCTTCAGCATCACCATCAGCGCCAGGGCGACCAGCCCGATGCCGGCCAGCATCGTCGGGCCGGCGCCCACCGCCTGTTCGAGTTCGCGGTGGATGCCCAGCTGCTTGATGATCCGGTGCAGGGCCAGCGGGATCACCGCCGCCTTGAAGACCGCCGCGATGACGGCCGTCACGTAGAGATGCGGCGCGTCCTGGATGTAGGCCTGCCAGGCGACGGAGGCGGCCAGCACCAGGGCGTGGGCCGCGAAGACGTTGATCAGGGCGGTCAGGCGATCCTGGTAGAGCAGCATGAAGCTGACCAGGACGAGCAGGCCCGCCAGCAGATGGGCGACGTCGAAGTCCAGGCCGCTCACTTCAGGCCTCCCCGTGAGACGAACAGCAGCAGCGCGCCCAGGAGCCCCAGCATCAACGCTGCGCCCAGGAACTCGGGAACGCGGAAGACGCGCATCTTGGCGATGCTGGTTTCGAACAGCGCCAGCAGCACGCCGGCGACGGCGACCTTGCCGGTCCAGGCGAGCAGGCCGAGCGCGGCCACGGCCAGGTTGGCGCCCGCCGGCGCCAGCCCCCAGGGGACGAAGACGCAGGCGATCAGCGAGACGTAGAGCAGCAGCTTCAGCGAAGCCGCCAGCTCGAGCACCGCCAGGTGCCGGCCCGAGTACTCGAGGATCATCGCCTCGTGCACCATGGTCAGTTCCAGATGGGTGGCCGGGTTGTCGACGGGGATGCGCCCGTTCTCGGCGATGGCGACCATCACCAGGGCGACCAGCGCCAGGCCGAGCGTCACACGCAGGCCCACGCTGGGCGAGAGCATGTAGTCGGCGACGGTGGAGAGCTGCGTCGAGCCGGCCAGGAGCGCGAGCCCGAAGACGATGGTGATCATGGCCGGCTCGGCCAGGGTGGCGATCATCATCTCGCGGCTCGAGCCGATGCCGCCGAAGCTGGTCCCGACGTCCAGCCCGGCCAGCGCCAGGAAGAAGCGGCTCGAGCCCAAGAGGGCGATGATGGCGATGAGGTCGGCCGACCACGAGAACTGCAGGCCCGTGGCGAAGGTCGGCACCAGGGCGGCGGCCACCCACGCGCCGGCGAACACCAGGTAGGGCGCGACGCGGAACAGCCACGAAGCGTTCTCGGCCAGCACCACCTCCTTGCGCATCAGCCGCCAGAGGTCGCGGTAGGGCTGGAGCAGCGGCGGCCCGGTCCGCCGCGTCAGGCGCGCCTTCAGGCGGCGCACGAAGCCCGTCAGCAGCGGCGCGGCGGCGAGCACCAGCGTCATCTGCACGCCCTGGATGACGAGGTCGCGGATCAGAGCCATATCGCCAGCACCAGGAGCAGACCGACGAGCGCGGCGAAGACCAGGGTGAGGTAGAGCCGGATGGTCAGGAACTGCAGGGCGTTGAGGTGGTCCGCGGCATATCCGACCACCACCGCCACGGGCGCGTAGAGCCGATCCCAGATCGGGTCGGGGACGATCGAGCGGAAGCGGGCCGCGGACATCGCCCCCGGTTCCGGCATGATCACCTCGTCGCGCGCGCCGAACACCGGGCCGGCGAACACGCGCCGGATCGGCTGGGCGAAGCTGGAGGCGGTGTACTGCGTCGCCGGGCTTGGGTCGGGAAAGCCGCAGTCCCAGGCCGGCGCCCGCCGCACGGCGCGCGAGGCCAGGCGGTGGATCGTCAGGGCGGCCAGGCCCGCCGACATCGTGACGAAGACCAGGACGAGCAGGCCGTTGTAGGACGAGCGCGCTTCGGCCACCGGCACGATCGACAGCCACTGATGGCTCGCCTGGGACGGCATGACGCCGCCGACGGTCGCCGAGACGACCGGCGAGAGGGCGTCGATCACGAAGCCGGGCAGCACGCCGGCGGCCAGGCACAGGGCGGCCATCGCCGCCATCGCCGCCAGCGACCAGCGATCCGTCTCGTGCGCCTGCGCCGCTTCGTCCGAACGCGCACGGCCCAGGAAGGCGACACCGTAGAGGCGCACGAACGCGGCGGCGGTCAGCGCCGCCGTCAGGGCGAGCATCCCGCCCGCGGCCGGCGCCGCCAGCTTCAGCGCCGAGTCCGGCAGCTGTGGGCTGACGAGCACCGCCTGGAAGGTCAGCCACTCGGAGACGAAGCCATTCAGCGGCGGCAGGGCGGAGATGGAGACGCAGCCGGCCAGGACCAGAAAGGCCGTGGTCGGCAGGCGGCGGATGAGCCCGCCCATGCGGTCGAGATCGTCCTGGCCCGTGGCGTGAAGCACCGCGCCCGCGCCCATGAACAGCAGGCTCTTGAAGACGGCGTGGTTCAGGACGTGGAACAGGGCGGCCGTCATGGCGAGCGCCGCCGCGGCCGGCATGGCCGCCGCCTTGAACGCCAGGGCCAGCCCCAGGCCGATGAACACGACGCCGACGTTCTCGACCGTGGAGTAGGCCAGCATCCGCTTGAGCTCGGACTGCACAATCGCGTAGAGCACGCCGATCACGGCCGTGGCCGAGCCGAGCCCCAGGACGACCAGCGCCTCCCAGGCCTGCGGCGGGCCGGCCAGGTCGAAGACGATGCGGATGAAGGCGTAGACGGCGACCTTGGTCATCACGCCGCTCATCAACGCCGACACGTGGCTGGGCGCCGCGGGGTGCGCCAGCGGCAGCCAGGCGTGCAACGGCACAAGGCCCGCCTTGGAGCCCGCGCCAAGCACGGCCAGGGCGAACACCAGGGCCCCGACGGCCCCGCCGCGCGTCGCGGCGCGCATGGAATCGAATGCGTAGCCGCCGCTCGGCCCGGCCAACAGGCCGAACGCGAGCAGCAGGCAGAGCGCCCCGAAGCTGGCCATGATCAGGTAGACATAGGCCGCGAACCGCGTCCGCTCCTGCCGATGGCGCGCGAGCACCAGCGCCCAGGACGCCAGCGACATCACCTCCCAGGCGACCAGGAAGCTGAACGCGTCGTCCGCCAGCAGGGCGAGGTTCATGCCGGCCAGAAAGGCCGGATAGAACGGCAGCACCCGGTACGGTTCGGCCTCGTGGCGCCCATAGCCGATCGCGTAGAGGCTGGCGGCGGCCGCGCCCAGGTCGATCACGACGGCGAAGGCTGCGGACAGGGCGTCGAGGCGAAAGCGCGCCCCGATCCAGGGCAGGCCCAGCGGCAGCACGTCACGGTCGGGCGGGCCTGCCGACAGCAGGTGCGACAGGGCCACGCCGGTCGCCGCGACCGCCACGGCCAGGGAGCCGCCGTAGATCAGCGCGCCAGCCCAGCGCCGCCGTCCGGCGAACACGCCGAGCACGGCCAGGGCCAGGAACGCGGCCACGCCGTACAGCATCAGGTCGACGGGCGGCGCCGGGCTCACGTCAGCCGCACCCCGCGTCCGCCCGAGGCCGAGCTCGCCCCCTCGGCGATCAGTTCGATCCCGGCGGCTTTCAGGGCCTCGATCAGCTTCATCAGGGAATCGACGTTGCCGCGGATCACCCCGTTCGAGGCCTCCATGCGCTGGATGGTCGGCACCGAGAGGCCGCTCTTCTCGGCCAGCGTCCGCTGGTCGATGCCGAGCAGGGCGCGTGCGGCCCGGAGCTGAGCAGCGGTTATCATGCCTCAGACATCACTTTGTCGCTTTTGAGCATCTGAATCCATCGATAGTGCCGGACAATCGATGGATCAATGCGGCGATTGCCGCACCCATTCTTCGCGGAGCGCGTCCTAGGACGTCAGCATCGCGCGCGGCGCCCACACCGCGTGGGTGCCGCTGCAGATCTTGTGCGGCAGGGCGATGCGGGCGACCGGCTCCATGCGCGCGGCGTCGACCACCAGGCACTCCGACCGCCCGGCCGTCTCGTCGGTGACGAAGCTGACCAGGTAGCCGTCGTCCTCGGAGGCGGAGCCGACGCGCGGCGCGAACGGCGCCTCGCTGGCGTAGCGGCCCGGCGACAGCTTCAGCTCCAGGGTCTCGCCGGTCTCCAGGTCGTGCTTGACGAAGCCGTTGAACAGGAACCAGCCCGGCTCGGTCGTGGTGGACCAGGCGTAGCGGTATTTCCGCCCGGCGTAGGCCTGGTTGAACATGCCGAACTCGACGATGCGGTCGCACAGCCGCTCCTCGCGCGTCTTCCCCGTGGCGAGGTCGAAGCGCCAGCGGTGCAGCTTCGGGCGGAAGCTGTGTTCGTCGAGATAGGCCATCATGTGCTCGAAGCCGGGCGGGGCGTCCTTGCGCGGCGGCGGCTGAGGCTCTTCCTGGAAGTAGCCGTCGAGCACCACCTCGTCGCCGTCCTCGTAGGCGTTCAGCCAGTGCAGCACATAGGTCGGCTCGGCCTCGAACCAGCGCACGTCCTCGGTGCGGCCGTGGCGCGGCACGAGGGCGAAGCGCGAGGGCAGGCCCTCGTGCCAGCGCACCGCGTGGATGTTGCGCTTCAGCAGCTCGGCGTCCCAGAACATCGGCAGGTCGTTCAGGATCGACCAGTGCTCGGAGAAGGCCATGTCGTGCGGCAGGCGCGGCCCGGGCAGCGGCACCGGGATGTAGGTCTTCAGCCGGTTGTCCGGCCCCACCACGCCGTAGTGCAGGTAGGGGGGGTGCTTGGAGTAGTTGAAGAACATCAGCTCGCCGGTCGCCTCGTCGACCTTGGCGTGGGCGCTGATGCCGTCGATCGGGACCCAGCCCTCGACGCCGAGCGTCTCCAGCGTCGCCGGGTCCAGCCGGTAGCCCTCGCCGCACTGGTAGAAGGTCGAGAGCGCCCGCCCTGCATGGACGACGATGTCGGTCGAGGAGGAGTCCTTCAGGAAGCCGTGGGCGCCGAATCCGGGCCGCTTGGAGAGGGCCGGCGGGTCGGCGAGCCCGCCCCAGAGCGATCCGCCGGCCTCCTGCTCGGCCGCAAAGCCGCGCGTGCGAACGAAGCGGTTGCGGTAGCTGGCCCGTCCGGCGCGGAAGTCGATCTGGTGGATCATGCCGTCGCCGTCGAACGGGTGATAGCGGCCCAGCGGCTGGTGGACCTGGTTCTCGGTGTTGCGCAGATAGACCCCGTCGAGGTCGGCCGGGATCGCCCCTTCGATCACCTCCAGGTCCTCGGCGTCGACCTCCTCCATCAGCGGCGTCCAGGCCCCGTTGAGGTAGGGGTGGTTGCTCGGCTGCAGCGTCGAGACGACCGGCGGCTGGCGGTGGACGATCATGGCGGCCCCTCTCTCGTTTCTTCTCTTCGCCGGCTCAGCTGGCCTGGCGGATTTCCAGCCAGCGGCCGATCATCGGCAGGACCACCTCCGGCGCGTTGAAGCCGCGGGTGACCATGGCGTAGGTCCCGTCGCCGTTCGGCCCGGCGATCAGGGTCGGAAAGCCGCGGATGCCCGCCCGCTGCGAGACGCCGTAGTCCTGCCAGGTCTCGAACTTCAGGGCGTCGTCCTCGAGCGCGGCGCGGAAAGCGTCGCGGTCGAAGCCGAACTCGACGGCGAGGTCGGTCAGCACGTCGAAGTCGGTGACGTCGCGGTTCTCGGCGTAGAAGGCCCCCTGCACCCGCACCAGGTAGGCCAGCGCCAGGGTCTCGTCGCTGCGCCGGACCAGGACCACCGCGCGGGCGGCCGGGTCGGTGTCGTAGACGAAGCCCTCGCGGTCGAAGAAGCCGTAGTCGAACGGCTGGCCCGACGCCTCGTGCACGTGCTCCCAGTGGCCCTTGGTGTCGGCCTTGGCCGCCTCGGTCATAGGCTTCTCCGTGCCCGGACGAAGGCCGCCCATGACCAGCCGGATCGGCAGCTCGTCGCCCCAGGTCTTGCGGATCTGCGCCATCACCGGCGCGAAGCCCCAGCACCAGGAGCACATGGGGTCGGCGAAGTAGATCAGGTGGGCTTGCTCGGCCATGGCCTCGCCTCCGTCGGCGGGAGGGTCCAGTATGGACGCGAACGCTAAAGCGTCAGGGAGGGAAACGCCATGACCCACGACTGGGCTGCGATCGTCGGCGACCTGGAACAGCTGCTCAAGTTGAGGTCCGTCCCGTTCGGCATGAAGCTCTACGAGCGGCGCGAGGACATGGAGGCGATCCCCCGCATCCGCCGGCCGTCGTCGGTGCACACCCTGGACCAGGTCGTCGGCCAGGCCTCGCGCCTGGGCTGGACCGTCGGGATCACCGCCGACGACCTCGTCGGCGCCCAGTGCCGCGCCGTCGTGGGCCTCGGCGGGGCCAAGACCGACGAGTGGAAGTCGGGCCGGCACATGACCGGGGTCTGGTTCTCCACGGTGGAGGACGCCACGGCGCACCAGGCGGCCATGGCCTGCGTGCCGGACGGCGTCTACGAGGCGCTGGCGGTGGCGCCTCTGTCGTCGGGCCGGCTCGGCGATCCCGACATCGCCCTCTTCTACGCCACGCCCGGGGCGATGATCTATTTCATCAACGGCCTGCAGTGGTCGGGCTACAAGCGCTTCGACTGGTCGGTGGTCGGCGAGAGCGCCTGCGCCGACAGCTGGGGCCGGGCGCTCACCACCCGCACGCCCAGCCTCTCGATCCCCTGCTTCGCCGAGCGCCGCTACGGCGGGGTGCTCGACGACGAGATGCTGATGGCGACGCCGCCGGAGTACCTGCTGAAGGCGATCGAGGGCATGCGCGCCCTGGCGAAGAACGGCTTCCGCTACCCGTTCCCGCAGTACGGCGTGCAACAGGACGTCCGCGCCGGCATGGCCGTGAGCTACGCCGACAAGAAGTAGCCATCCGGGGACATGTTACGAAGGAACGTGTCCCCCTTCCGTTGCACGCGAGGGGACACGAACCCCGCTTGCAGCGGGGATCATGTCCCCGGCCATTCAGCTCTTCGGTGAATGGCAGCCGGGGGTGACCTTCATCGCCCGGACCTCCAGGCTGAAGGCGTCGAGGTCGCGGCGGACGTCGAGCTGGGCCCGGCGCTGGTCGTCGAGGCGGCCGCGGAAGCCATCGACGATGTCGCGGTACTTCGCGTGGTCGTCGAAGGTCAGCAGCTTGTTGGCCTCGAAGGCCGCACGCTCGGCGGCGTTGGCGGCGATGGCGTCGTCGTTCATGCGCACGTTGGCGATGGTCGCGTTGATCGCCGCGTTGATGCGGTCGATGAAGGCGTTCTTGTCCTCCTGGGTGCAGAAGGCCGGGCTGGGCAGCGCGGCCCTGAGGACCTCGGCCGTCTCGACGTCCTGGTATCTCGGCGGATCGAACTCGGGCTTCGGCGGCGGCTGCGGGGCCCCCGCGAGGCCGTCGCGGGCCAGGGCGTTGCCGGCGTCGTACTTCAGCGCCGTCTGCCAGGCCGTGCGCGCCTCCAGCCAGTTCTGCGCCACGCCCGGCGCGGCGTAGGCCTGGCCCTTGTGCGCGTAGATGTCGGCGAAGGCGCCGTCGAGCTTCTCGCTGGCCTGCGGCAGGTAGGCGGTCAGCACGCTGGCGGCGGTGTCGTAGTCGGCGGCCGCGTCGCGCATCCGGCCGAGGCCCTGCAGGGCGCGTCCGCGCAGGTAGACGTAGCGCCAGTCGACGGGGATGTTCTTGAACCGCTGCCACAGGTCGTCGGCCCACTCCCAGGCGTTCTGGAAGTCGCCGGCGCCGAGGGCCGCCTGGACCCGTCGCTCCTCGTAGATCACGCGCATGTTCAGCGCCACCGGCGGGGCCTTGTCCGGGTTGTCGAGGATGTAGGTCAGGTCCTTCTCGGCGGCGCCGTAGAGCCCCGCCTCCTGCTCGGCCAGGGCGCGCCCGGCGAAGAAGCTGAGGCGATAGGCGGCGAACTCGGAGCCGCTGTGGGCCTCCAGGTCGATGGCCGACTGGTAGTCTTCGAGCGCGGCCTTGACCTTGTGCTGCTTCAGATAGGCCTGGGCGCGGCTGGCGAAGGTCAGCGGATTGTCGCGGTCGCCGTGCAGGGCGATGTTGAAGTTCTCGATCGCCGAATCCAGGCGCCCGCACGCGAGGTCCTCGACGCCGCGGTTGGCGTAGCGGCTGGCGAGATCGTCCTTGGCGTCCTGGCTGTCCGGCCACTCTTCGGGACCGCCTTCGCGAGGCACCGGCGCGCGCATGGCGATCGCCTCGGCCGAGCAGTCGACCGACGCCGGCTGGCTGAACGCCACCGCCGGCGCCAGCACGCCGGCCGCGACCACCACCAGAAGCCCAAGTCTGCGCGCGCCTCCGCCCATGCGCCGCCCGCTCCCCATGCGCCTATGTCCTCGTTGTGGGGTTAACGGCGCGGCGAGGCAAGCCTCAGGCCAGCACCGCCAGGTCGATCCGGTCACGCTCCTTCTTGAACGCCGCCAGCTGGGCGCCGGCCAGGGTCTGGGTGGTGGTCGTCTGGTAGCTGAGCGGATCGACCGGCGTGCCGTCGACCTGGATCTCGAAATGCAGGTGCGGGCCGGTGGAATTGCCGGTGTTGCCCGAGAGCGCGATGGTCTGGCCCTGGGTGACCCGCGCGCCGGGCGCGACGCCGTCCTCGACGTGGCTGAGGTGGGCGTAGGCCGTGACCAGATGCTCGGAGTGGCGGATCTTGATGAAGTTGCCGTAGCCGCCCGAATGCGCCGGGTCGGCGACCGACAGGATCACGCCGTCGGCGGCCGCGTAGACGGGGGAGCCTTCCGGGCAGGCGAAGTCGACGCCCTTGTGGAAGATCACCCGCTCCAGGATCGGGTGCATGCGCGGGCCGAACACCGAACTGATGCGCGTGGCGTTGACCGGCGTCCGCATCAGGCTGCGCACCGCGCTGACGCCGGCGTCGCTGTACCAGCCCGGCTTGCCCGAGCCCGTGGGGTCGAACAGGTAGAACTTCCTGGCCTTGGCCGGCACGTCGACGTTGCGCTCGGCCGTCGAAGACGCGGTGAAGCTTTGGTGGGTGTCGTGGAAGGCCGGCACGCTGAGCGAGGCCATGACGAGCCGGCTGGCCCCCAGGACATTGCCGCCACCGTCTATCTGCTCCTCGTAGACCGCCGTGAACTGGGATCCCGGCACGATGTCGTGGGCGAAGTTGAAGTCGTAGGCCATGGCCTGGGTGAACTGCTCGATCAGCCGGTCGTCGAGCAGGTTGGTGGCCGAGGAATAGAAGCTCTGGTCGTTCATCACGCCCATGCGGGCGGTCAGGCGGGAGGTCAGGTTCAGCGCCAGGCGGCTGGCCCGGAAGCGGTCGCCGGCGCGGTCGAGACGAACGCCGGCGCCGTCCGAGCGGCGCGCCTCGAGCCAGGCGATGCGTCCCGTGCGCCCGTCCAGCTGGACGACAACCTGCATGCGCCCCTCGCCGCCGCCGAAGCCCTCGCCCAGGGCCGTCGTCGCCGCCACCGCCTCGTCCTGGGCGACGCCG
>DASZQQ010000373.1:0-3632 GCA_035549595.1 Caulobacteraceae bacterium | reverse complement strand
AAGCCGACCTTGCGCTCGGCCACCGGATAGCCGGCCGGCAGGTTCATCTCGTTGGCCGAGGCGAACCAGCCGGAGGCCGGGTCGTGCACGCTGGGCAACTGGCCCGGCTTCAGGAAGCCGGCCCATTCGTAGCGGCCGTCGCCGGGCACCGGCATCAGGCCGTCCCAGTTCGGCCGCACCGGCGCGCGGCCGCCGGCGACCCAGCCGATGTCGCCGGCGGTGCTGGCGAACACCCGGTTCTCGCTGGGCGCCCCCCAGCGGCCGATGGCGGCCGAGAACGCCTTCCAGTCGCGCGCGTCGGTGTAGTCCATCGAGCCGAAGTAGGCGCTGGTGCCGGGCTGGGCCCAGACGCTCTTCAGGGCGAAGGCGTGGCGCCCATCGCTCTTCAGGACCGGGCCGTGGCGGGTGACGGCCAGCTCGACCTCGCGCGGCGCCTCGCCCTTGACCGCGATCGTCTCGCGCACGATCCGCATCGGCTCGAAGCCGCCCTTGTAGCGGTAGCGGTGCGGATCGGCCGGATCGAGGTCGTAGACGTAGAGGTCCTCCTGGTCGATGGCGAAGATGGTCAGGCCGAAGGCGATGGCGTCGTTGTGGCCCACCGAGATCCCCGGTAGGGCCGGCTCCCCGGCGCCGATCACGTCGAGGCCCGGGGCCTTCAGGTGCACGATGTAGCGCAGCGAGGGGACACCCAGGGTCCGGTGCGGGTCGTTGGCCAGGATCGGCCGGCCCGTGGCCGTGCGCGAGGGGGCCACCACCCAGTTGTTGGAGCCCTCGGCGAGGGCGCGGTCCTCCAGGGCCACGATGCGCGCGGGCAGGTCGCCGGCGGCGGTGTGGGCGGGCGGGGCGAAGGCGACGTCGCGCGTGCCGAGCTCGTAGTCCTTCAGCACGTCGGCGGTGACGAGGCAGGGGTCGAGGCCGTCGGGGACCTTCGTCGTCCACGCGGGCTCCAGCTTGCGGCGCAGGGCGTCGGCGCCAAGGCCGGCGGCGCAGGCGACCCTCGCGCGCTCGACCTCGGAGAGGACGTTGCGGGTCAGGGCGTGGCTGCGGATGCGGACCACGTCCTCGGGCTTCCAGACGTCCGGCTGGCTGCCGGTCAGGCGGAACTCCACCGGCAGGGGCCGTCGCCCGGCGCGGACCTCGGCGACATAGGCGTTGATCCCGGCCGTGAACGCCTCGGCGCGGCGCTCGGCCTTCGGGCCATAGGCGGCCCACTCGGCTTTCAGGTCGCCGCGGTAGAGGAAGAGGCGCGCGGCGCGGTCCTGGTCGACGTAGGCCGGCCCGAAGCTGGCCGACAGCAGGCCGAGGCCGCGCTTGCGCCACAGGTCGATCTGCCACAGCCGGTCGCGGGCGGCGTTCCAGCCCTGCAGGAAGAAGGCGTCGCGCTCGGAGGCGGCGCGAACGTGGGCGATGCCCCAGCGGTCGACCAGGATCTTCGCCGGCGCCTGCAGCCCCGCCACCGTGACCGCCTCGTGCGAGGGCTGTGCGACAGCCGGCGCCGCCAGCGCGGCCAGCATGAGCCCCAGCATGATCCGCATGCGCATTGTTCCGCCCTCCCAAGTCGTGACGCCAAGATCGCCAAGGACGCCAAGAACGCCAAGGGGTTCGAGCAGGGACGCGCGAAGCGCGATTCGATTCCGGCGCCCGTTTGGGGGAATCGGCCGCGTCGCTCCGCGCCGCAGGGCCTCTTGGCGTCCTTGGCGACCTTGGCGTGAAAAGATCGGAAGCCGCAGCCTAGGCCGTGGGCTCTCCGCCAGCCGCCGCGCGGCGCTGGCCGAGGGTCTGCAGGGGCTTGAAGTGGCCGACGAGGGCGGTGCGGTCGCCGCGGCGCAGGGACAGGGTCCAGCGGTCGAAGACGAGGTCGTGGCCCTCGGCGCGGTGGCCGCTCGCCAGAGAGACGGTGACCAGTTCGTGCGAGCGGGTGGCGAAGCCGACGCCGATGTCGCCGTTCCTCAGCCGCAGCAGCGTCCCGCCCCGGAACGGCCGCCGGATCGGCGCGGTCAGCAGCGGCGCCGGCTCGGCGAGGCCCGGGGTGAACAGGATCTCGTCCTCGACCGTGGCGTACGGGCCCGGGATCTTGGAGAGGGGGATCGGGGCAAAGTCGATCTGCTCGACCCGGCTGTTCGAGAACGTCAGGGTGACGAGGTCCTCGCCCTCCTCGACGTCGGTGACCAGGCACAGCACCGGCCGGCCGTCCTCGGCGGCGACGAACCAGCGCCCGGGCCGCAGGTCTGCGCGCTCCAGCACCCTGGGAAAGCCTTCGAAGACGATCGGCGTCGAGCGGGCCATTCTGATTCCCGAATTCGCGCGCAGCTTAACCCGACACGGCGGCGGTGACAGCCTCCAGCACCCGTACAGCGTCGGCGGGGTCGAGCTCGACGAGAAGGCCGCGCTGGCCGGCGTTGATCGTCACCTTGTCGAACAGCAGGGCGTCCTCCTCGACCACGGTCGGCGAGGGACGCTTGCGGCCGAACGGGCTGATGCCGCCGACGTGGTAGCCGGTCAGGCGCTCGGCGTCGGCGGGCTTCATCATCTCGGCCGACTTGCCGCCGACCGCGGCGGCCAGGGCCTTCATCTGGATCTCGCGGTCGGAGGGGACGACGACGCACACCGGCTGGCCGTCGACGCGGGTCATCAGGGTCTTCAGCACCGCCGCCGGATCGGCGCCCAGGGCCTCGGCGGCGGCGAGGCCGATGCGCTCCGCGTTCGGATCGTAGGCGTAGGGGCGCAGCGTGAACGGGACGCCGGCCTTGGCGAGGAAGAGCGTCGCGGGGGTGTGCTTCGACATCGCCGCGCCAGCAGCATTGTCGCAGGCCGGCGGTCAAGCCTTGGTGGGGCCCCGCGACTCAGCCATTGACTCACGGGGGACTTCGGTCGTTCTATTTTTGTTCCGGTTTCGAGGGGTCGAGCGATGGGCGAGGTGGAGTGGGCGGGGCTGAAGTTCCTGGCCGTGGCGCGGCAGGACGCGCCGCAGCTGCGCGCGCCCGGCCTCTACGCCCTCGTCGCCCGCGGCGGGGCCGGCATGACCCTTTTGTTCGCCGGCGAGGCCGAGGACATCGCCCGCGCCGTCGGCCCGCAGCACCCGGCCTGGCAGGCGGCGCTCGACGCCGGCTTCAACGAGATCCACGTCGCCCTGGTCTCCGCCCCGCGCCTCGACCGCCTGCAGCTCCTCGCCCGCGTCACCCGCGCCCACACCCCCACGCTCAACGCCGACGAGCCGGCGAGGGCGGTGGGGTAAGCGCCGGGGACATGATCCTCGCCGCCAGGCGAGGTTCGTGTCCCCATTCAGGCCTGGGCGGCGGCGCAGCAACTGCGGCTGAGACCGCTTTTTGAACCACGAACCACACGAACGACACGAACAGGCTCAAGCCGGCATCGTTCTCCTGCACCCATTCGTCCGGCGCGGCGACGGCAGGAACCCGGGCCCGTTCGTGTGGTTCGTGGTTCGATTTTTCGAGCCTCTCCGCGACCTGACGGCCTGGCGTGAAGTACGATGTTGAAGGGGACACGATCCGTAGGATCATGTCCCCGGCGCTTCATCCCCCGTGCCGCTTCAGAGCCTTGGTCAGTTCCTCGACCAGGACGGCCTTCAGGGCCGGGGGCGAGACCACCTCGATGGCGTCCGACCAGGTGAA
>DASZQQ010000372.1:0-2292 GCA_035549595.1 Caulobacteraceae bacterium | reverse complement strand
GCGAGGCCCCGGGCGGCGCAGGCGCGGTCGATCACCTCGGCCCCCTCGGCGTCGGCGAAGTCGCGCACGCGGCGCAGGAGGCGCCCGGCGACGCGCGGGGTGCCGCGGGCCCGGCCGGCGATCTCGGCGGCGCCCTCGGGCGACAGGTTCGTGCCCATCTTGCGCGCCGCCTGGGTCAGGACCTTCTGCAGCTCGGCCGGGGTGTAGAACTCCAGACGGACCGGGATGCCGAAGCGGTCGCGGAGCGGCGTCGCCAGCAGGCCGGCCCGGGTCGTGGCGGCGACCAGGGTGAAGGGCGAAAGGTCGATCCGCACCGTCCTGGCCGACGGCCCCTCGCCGATGACGAGGTCGAGGGCGTGGTCCTCCATGGCCGGATAGAGGATCTCCTCGACGTTCGAGGCGAGGCGGTGGATCTCGTCGATGAAGAGGACGTCGTTCGGCTCGAGGTTGGTCAGGATCGCGGCCAGGTCGCCGGCCTTGGCCAGCACGGGGCCCGAGGTGGCGCGGAAGTTCACCCCGAGCTCGCGGGCGATGATCTGGGCCAGGGTGGTCTTGCCGAGGCCTGGCGGTCCGAACAGCAGCACGTGGTCCAGCGCCTCGCCGCGCGCGCGGGCCGCGTCGATGAACACGCGCAGGTTCGCCTTGGCCTGCTCCTGGCCGACGAACTCGGCCAGGGTCTGGGGCCGAAGCGCCCGGTCGGTCGCCTCGAACGGCGCCGCCTCGCCGGACACCAGGCGGCTCACCTGCCCAGTTCCTGCAGGGCGGCCTTGATCAGGGCCGCTTCGGTGGCGTCTTCGCCGAGACGGATCGCGGCCTGATCGACGACGCGGCGGGCGGCGACCTCGGCGACGCCGAGGCCCATCAGGGCCGCGACGGCCTCGCCCGCGGCGCTGGGCGGCGGCGGGGCGTGGACCTGGGCGCCGGCATGGAAGGCGACGACGGCGCCGTCGGCGATCGGCTTGCCCTTCAGCTCGAGCACGATTCGCTGGGCGAGCTTGGGCCCGACGCCGTTGGCGCGGGACACGGCGGCGCGGTCGTCGCGGGCGGCGGCTGCGGCCAGCTCGGCCGGCGAGAGCACGTCCAGCACGCCCAGGGCCGCCTTCGGGCCGACGCCCTGGATCTCCTGCAGGATGACGAACGCGCGGCGCTCCTCGCGGGTCAGGAAGCCGTAGAGCTTCATGCCCTGCTGCTCGGACCACTGGGTCTCGACGTGCAGCAGCGCCTCGTCGCCGGGCGCCGGCAGCCGGCCCAGCGTCTTCGATCCGCAGCGCACGACGTAGCCGACGCCGCCGACGTCGATCAGCGCGTCCTCCTCGGCCACCTCGGCCACCAGGCCTCTCAGCCGCCCGATCATCCGGCGGCCCTCCGCACGGCGCGGCGCAGGGCCGGGCTCGCCTCGTGGGCGCGGCGATGGTTGACCTGGCCGCCGTAGCCGCGGGCGATCAGGGTGCGGCCGTGGACGTGGGCGATGGCCACGGCCAGGGCGTCTGCGGCGTCCGCGGTCGGCGCGCCCGCGGTCGGCAGCAGCCGGGCGATCATGAACGCGACCTGGTCCTTTTCCGCCGAGCCGGTGCCGACGATGGCCTTCTTGACCACCTTGGCGGCGTATTCGGCGACCGGCAGGCCGGCGGCGGCCGGGGCTATCATCACCGCGGCCCGGGCGTGGCCCAGTTTCAGGGTCGAGGCGCCGTTGGCGGTCATGAAGGTCTCTTCCACCGCCGCCTCGTGCGGCCCGTGCTCGGCGATCACCGCCTGGACGCCGTGGAACAGCGCCAGCAGGCGCTCGGCGAGAGCCAGGCGATCGTCCGGCGCGATGACGCCGTGGGCGACGTGGGTCAGACGCGAGCCCTCGGCCGCCACGACGCCCCAGCCGGTGCGGCGAAGGCCCGGATCGAGCCCCAGAATGCGAATCGCGTTCGTCATGTGTTCCGCCAGCATCGCGCGCCGCGCGAACTAGGGGAAGCGACGATAGGGTTAAGAGGGGGTTACCGGCGCCGCCGTGGCCGGGAAGACGGCTTCGAGCAGGCGGCGGGTCACCTCCGGGGCGTCGACCTCGACGCAGACCTCGGCGTTCGGCGGACCGTCCTCGCGCGCCAGTCGCCCGCGGGCCTCCGGCCGCAGCTGGATCGCCGCCGGCTCGAAGCGGAAGAGGTCCGGCCAGACGAGGGCCGCGGCCGCGACGGCGTCGTGCGGGCGGCAGCCGTCGCCGCCCCAGGTGGTCGCCTGGAACGCCATGTAGGGCCCTGCGGCCCGCGCCAGGCGCTGGGCCAGCGGCCACGGCGAGGCGGCCGC
>DASZQQ010000371.1:0-7351 GCA_035549595.1 Caulobacteraceae bacterium | reverse complement strand
CCCCCTCAGCCGCTCGCCGTCGGCGAAGGCGAACGGGCCGGGCGCGTTCGGATCGGGCGGGCTCGCCGGGGGCTCGGCCGGGAACAGCTTCGCCGCCGCCGCGCCCGGCACGGTCATGATCGGGTTGTCGGCGACCGTGCGCCAGCACAGGAACGTCATCCGGCCGTCCGGCTTCAGCGCCCGGCGCAGGTTCGAGAAGGCGGCGGTCGGATCGGCGAAGAACATCACCCCGAAACGCGAGAAGAGCGCGTCGTAGGTTCCGGGCTCGAACGGCCAGACCTGGGCGTCGCCGACCTGGAACCGCGCCTGGGCGAGGCCCGCCTCGGCGGCGCGCCGGCGGGCGACCTCGAGCATCGGCGCCGAGATGTCGAGACCCAGCACCTCGCCGGTCGCCCCGACGGCGCGGGCCAGCTCCAGGCTGGAGGCGCCGCAGCCGCAGCCGACGTCGAGGATCTTCTCGCCCGGCCTGGGGTCCAGGACGGCGATGGTCGCCGCGCCGACGCCGGCGATCTGGCGGTCCAGCTTGTCCTGCATGGCCACCCAGGTCGCCCCGGCGAGGGTGTTCCAGTAGGCGGCCTGGCCGGCGTTGGGCCCTTCGGTCGAGGTGGCGGTGTCGGTCATGCGGGCGTCTCCCGTGCGTCGGCGCAGGACGGACTTATCGCTCAAAGATATATCGGGAACAACCCGAAGCGATATATCGAACGGAAGTTCAGCGGGCGGAGAGGCCCGCGGCGGAGGCGCTCGCCGTCAGGCGTGCTTCAGCTTGCGCACGCAGGCGCGCAGCAGCATGGCGCGCTCGATCGGCTGGTCCGCCGCCTTCAGTTCCTTCAGGGCGCCTTCCAGGGGCCAGCCGAAGTGCCGCCCCCCCAGGCGCCAGATCTCGGCCCGGACCTCGGCCTCGGTGATCGAGGCGCCGCGCAGCCAGGACAGGAGGCTCATCTCACCGGCTCCGGCGCCGCAGCGGGCGACCTGTCGCGGTAGAGGCGGGCGGCGGCGGTGCGGGCCTCCTCGGCTTCGGCGAGGCCCGTCCACGCCAGGGCGGCGTGCTCGTGGCGGGCGCGGACCTCGGCGAGGCCGGCCGCCTCCGCCATGGCGAGGGCGTGAGCGGCGTTGGCGCGGTATTCCCCGCCCCGGACGACGCTCTTCAGGGGCGCGGTCATTGGCCGCCGCTCAGCGGATTGGGGATGCCGGGCCGGCCGTGCAGGCGCTCGACGATCTGGCGCAGGCGTCCGGCTTCGGCGCCGAGGGCGGCGACGTCCTCCTGGAGCTGGGCGTTGCGCTGGCGCAGGTAGGCGTTCTCTCGCGTCAGGCTCTCGAGGGAGGGGGCCGTCATGGCCGGCTCCGGCGCAGGAGCGCGAAGCACGGCGCGGCCAGCATCGCGGCCAGGACGCAGAGGCCGGAGATCAGGGGCAGGGCGGACATGCGCGCGCCTCCAGGCCGGCGTCCGGCGCTTCGGCGCCAGGGCGGCCGGTGACGCGGCGGACCATGTCCTCGCGCAGGACGCTCTCCAGGTCCTGGCCGTCGCGCAGGTGCGGCGCCTCGGCGAAGGCGGCCGACAGGGCCTGGTGGACGAGGAAGAAGGAGGCGTTCGGATCGGGGTGCAGGCGCCTGGCGTAGCGCTGCAGCGGACGGGCGAGGCGAAGAAGTTCGAGGTGGCGTCGGGTGCGGACGGTCAGGGGGGGCTCCAATTCGGATGGGCGGACGACGCGGCGAGCGCGGCCGGGCGGATCGCGCCGCCGGTCCGCGTGCTCAGTCGCAGATGATCAAAGATGTTACTTGGTTATCACGGCGCGCGTTTACAAGATATACCCAATAGATAAAAGATTATCGTGGCCGAAGGTGTGACGATCGTCGCGCCGAAACAGGTCTTTTTCGGGCCGATGATCTGGATGGTGGCCCTGGGCGGGGACGGCCCCCGACAGGGCGGCAGAAGCATCTCGCGCGCGGCGGAGCGCCTGCCTATGCTGCGGCCAAGACGAGCGGGAGGGTTTCGCCGTGGCTTTCGCCCAGCTGTCGAAGGTGCGCCTGGAGTACTTCGCCCACGGCCATGGGCCGGAGCGGGTGCTGCTGATCCACGGCTTCCAGGCCTCGGCGCGGATCTGGCGGCTGGTGCAGGAGGCGCTGCCCGCGGACCGCTACACCTCGGTGGCGATCAACAACCGCGGCGCCGGCGGCTCGGACGCCCCGGCCGACGAGGCCGACTATGGCGTGCCCCAGTTCGCCGCCGACGCCTACGAACTGGCCGCGCAGCTGGGCTGGACCCGCTATACCCTGGTCGGCCATTCCCTGGGCGGCGCCACCGCCGTGCAGCTCGCCGTCGACCACCCGGAGGCGCTGAAGGGCCTCGTCCTGCTCGACCCGGCCGACCCGGACGGCCGGGCGATCCCGGGCGGCCCGGAGGCGATGGACGCCCTGATCGACCAGATCATGGCCAACCGCCGCGCCCAGCAGGCGCGCGGGGCCGGCGGCGACGGCATCGACGCCTCCGGCGCCGGGGCTCCGGCCGAGCTGATGCGGGCCCTGGCCGAAGATATGCGCGCCGCGCCCGAACAGCGGCTGCGCGGCTCGCTGAGGTCGATGTTCTCCGTCCGCCTCGGCGAGCGCGCCAGGACCCTGCCGATGCCGTGCCTGCTGGCCGGCGGCGACGCCGACGCCCTGATCCCGATGGCCTCCATGCTCGCCACCTGGGCCAAGCTGCCGGCCGGCAGCGGCCTGCACGTCTGGCACGGCGTCGGCCACTCGCCGAACCTCGACTGCCCAGCCGAGCTGGCCGACCTGATCGTCCGCTTCGTCGAGGAGACCGTACCGGCGCGGGAGAGGATGCTTCAGGCCGCGGGTTGAGGCCTCGGCGCGGCTCTCGCCCGGCCCCACAGCAGCCGGGTCTCGACCCTGAACTCGACCTCGGCGGCGCCCAGGACCTCGCGCAGGTCGGCGTCGAAGGCGGCGGCGAGTTCGGGACCCATTCGCGCCCGCGCCCAGGTGGCGCGCGAATGCTCGCCGTCGATCAGGTCGTCGGCCCGCATCCTGACCGTCTGGCCGAAGGTTTCGCGGCCAGGGGCAGCGTCAGCTTGCCCGGCCCGCACCCCAGGTCCAGCGCGCGCCGCCGCGCGGGCGCGAGCGCCGCGAGCCGGTCGATCAGGGCCGCCGGATAGGGGGCCCGGTTGGCGTAGGCGCGGGCGACGTCGGGGTCGTCGAAGGCGGCGCCGCCGGAGCGGTCCAGGTCGGTCATGGCGATGCTTTCCGTTGACGCCCGAGCCTCGCGCACTAGCCTTCGTCCCGGTACTCGCATTCCCGGCGGCCGGCGGCGCGGAAAAAGGCATGGGCGACCAACGACGTAGGCCCGTCCAGGCGCGCGCGAAGGCGACGCGGGCCTCAATTCTCGAAGCCGCGGTCCAGCTGCTGCAGGCGCACGGCGCCGCCGGGCTCAACACCAACCGCATCGCCGAGCGCGCCGGCGTCAGCATCGGCACCCTCTACCAGTACTTCCCCGACAAGCGCGCGATCCTGGTGGCCGCGGCCCTCTGGGCGGTCGAGCGCGAGCTGGCCGGCCCCGTCGCCGCGCTGCTCGAAGCCCTCGCCCGGACGCTGGAGGGCCTCCTCGAAGGCCCGGAGCCGGCCCGCGCCTCGCGCGCCCGGCGTCCGCGCCGGCCGACGCCGCCTTCCAGGGGCGAGCTGAGGCTGGCGCAATCCTGGCCGGCGCCGTTCGCAACGCGCTGAGCGGCCGGGCCGATCAGCCCCTTGCCTTGACCAGCTCGGCGACGATGGCGGCGTTCAGCCCCTGGTAGGCGGCGCGCGCCAGGGCCAGGTAGCGTTCCGGCGCGACCTCGACCGCGTAGATCTTCTTCTGGCGGTACATGTTGCCGAGGCCGGCCAGGGCGAAGGCGGCGCTGAGGGCGGCGTTGTCCGACCGGTCATCGACCTCGTCGAGGACGGCGAACGGCTCGTCCGTGCCCGAGCCCTGGGGCATCAGGAAGCTGCCCTGCCAGCCGCCCTTGTACGGCGGCGGCGGGGTGAGCACGAACTGGGTTCCCGAGTTCTGCAGGGCGTGGAAGCGCAGCTGGGCGCCGACGCGGGCGCTGGACCCGTAGGTGTGGCTCCCCGAGCTCTGCAGCCACTCGTAGTCGAGGCCGAGCGAGGGCGTCAGGATGATCGCGTTCAGCGCTTCGGCGGCGCGGCCCATGGGCGCGAAGGCGCCCAGGCCCCCCAGGGCGCTGGTGAAGAAGGTCCCCGCCCGCAGGGGCGCGGCGGCCGGTCCGTAGACCGAGCAGCCATTCACGCCCTTGGTCGGCGAGGGCAGGGCGCCCACCTGCGAGACCGCCGAGGCCTGGACGTCGGCGTTGGCGACGAGCTCGTACCCGGCCTCCGTCAGCCGCCGGCCGAGGTCGGCGTAGGCCTCTTCGGCGATCTGCCCGCCCAGGGCGTCCGACACGCCCACGAGGCCGGTCATGATCGTCGAGCGGCGCGCCGTCATCGACGAGCCGAAGCCGCCGGCGTAGGCGCTGGCCTGGCCGCTGCGCACCAGGGCGACGCCGTAGGTGGCCAGGGCGACGCGCGTGCGGTCCTTGAAGAACTTGGCGTTGGCGCCCTTCAGCTGGATGTCGAAGGGCGGCACGCTGCGCGGCAGCGCGGCGATGTCGCGCAGGGACATCTCCCCGGCCGTGCCCGAGGTCGCATAGTTGGCGCTGGCGGTTCCCGACGCGCTGGTCGAACCGCGATCCTTCGCCGCCGCGCCGCCGGCCGCGGCCGCCGCCGCCGCCAGCCCCGCCATGAACGCCCGCCTGTCCCTCATCGCGCCCTCCACCAAGCCCTGGGTGAAGGTTCGCGAGGACTCGCGCCGGTTCTCATCCCCGAAAAAGGGGGGCCTCGGCGGCGCCTCCCGTCAGTCGACGATGCTGGAGTAGACGATGCTCTTCAGCTGGCCGCGGAAGTTGAACGTGCCCGACGGCATCAGCTGGGTCATGAACACCACCGCCAGGTCCTCCTTGGCGTCGACCCAGAAGATCGTCGAGGCCGCGCCGCCCCAGTAGAAGTCGCCGGCGCCGAGGCCGCCGTTGGCCACCTCGTCGAGCACGGTGGCGAAGCCGAGGCCGAAGCCCACGCCCTCGTTGGCCGTCTCGGAGAAGCCGCCGATGGCCATCTGGGTCAGGTCCTTGCCGTCCTTCAGGTGGTTGCGGCGCATCAGGTCGATGGTGCGCGGGCCCAGGATGCGCGCGCCGTCCAGCTCGCCGCCCCGGCGCAGCATCTCGCAGAAGCGCAGGTAGTCCTCGGTGGTCCCGGTCAGGCCGCCGCCGCCCGACGGGAACGTCGGGACGTTGCGGAACTCGCTGGTCTCGGGGTCATCGATCAGCTGCAGCTTCTTGTCCGGCCCGCGGCGGTAGTTGGCGCAGAACCTGTCCAGCTTGTCGTCGGCGACGTTGAACGACGTGTCCTTCATGCCCAGAGGGTCGAAGATCTCGTCCTGCAGGAAGCGGTCGAACGGCTTGCCGGAGATCTTCTCCACCAGGGCGCCGCAGATGTCGGTGGACAGGGAGTACATCCAGCGCTCGCCCGGCTGGTAGCGCAGCGGGACTTTGGCCAGCTTGTCCATGAACTCCATCAGGGTCTCGCCGCGGCCGCGCCGCACCCCGACCTCGGCGTAGACCTTGTCGACCGGATGGCCGTCGTCCTCGGCGCCGAGGGCCACCAGGGCCGCGCCATAGGTGATGCCGCCGGTGTGGCACAGCATGTCGCGCATGGTCGGCAGGCGACGCGGCTCCTCGGTCTGCATGTGCGCGCCGTGCCCGGACACCCACACCTTGTGGTCCTTCCAGGCCGGGAAGAAGCGGCTGACCGGGTCGTTCAGCTGGAAGTAGCCGCGCTCGTACAGCGTCATCAGCGCCACCGAGGTGATCGGCTTGGACATCGAGTAGATGCGGAAGATGGCGTCGTCGCGCATCGCCTTGCCGCGCTCCAGGTCCATCGAGCCGAACGAGCGCTGGTAGGCCAGGTGCCCGTGCCGCGCGACCGCGACCTGGCAGCCGGCGATCTTGCCGGGGCCGATGTAGTTGCGCTCGATGTGGTCGGTGATCCGCTCCAGGCGTGCGGTCGAAAGGCCGGTCTTCTTCGGCGCCAGTTCCATGATCGTGTCCTTCCCGGCCGCGGCGGGCGCGGCTTCAAATGTCGCAAATGCAATGGGCCGCCGGCAGGGCGGCGGCCCACTCTAGCGCTCCCTCCCGGCCATGGGGAGGGACGTCTTATGCCGGGTTCGCCACCGGATAGCCGGGCGCGGCGATGTCCTCGACCGCCTTCCAGCTTCCGTCGGCCTGACGCTGGTAGAGGGTGACATAGCTGCCCTTCTGGCTCGTCACCTTGTGCGTCTTCGGGTCCGTGCCGGTCTGGGTGTAGGTCCCGCGCGAATAGGCGAAGTCGCCGGTCGAGGCGACGATCATGGCGTCGGACTTGAAGGTGAGCTTGAACGCCGGATCCTTCAGCGCCTCGGCGACGGCTGCGTTGGCCCCCGCGGTCCCGCTCGCTGCAGGTGCGCCGGGGTTCATCACCGTGGCGTCCGGCGCGTAGTGCGCGGCGATCTTGGCCGCGTCGCGGGCCTTCCAGTCGGCCACCCACTGCGTTTCGTCCGCCCGGATCGCGTTCGCGTCGGCGCCGGTGTCCGGCTCCGACTTCGGCGGCGCTCCGGCGCCGGTGGCCACGGCGGCGGCCGGCGTCGCCGAGCCCGGCGTGACGATGTCCTCCAGGGCGCGCCACGTGCCGTTGGCCGCCTTGCGCCAGACGGTGACGTAGCTGCCCTTCTGTGTCGCCGCCTTCTTGGTGGCGGGGTCGGTGCTGGTGAGGGTGAAGGTCCCGCGCGAATAGGCCAGGTCGCCCGACGCCGCCAGCCATACGCGGTCGGCCTTGAAGTCGAGGGCGAAGGCCGGATCGTCCATCATCTGGCGCCAGGTGTAACGGATCTGGTCCGTGCCGTGGCTGGGCGTCTGGCCCGGCGGCATGAAGGTGCCATCCGAAGCGTAATGGTCGACGACCTTCTCGACGTTCTTGCCCTTCAGGTCGGCGACCCAGGCGGTCTCGTCGGTCTTGATCGCGTCGAGCGCGGTCTTCGCGTCCGCCGAAAGCCCGCCCGTCGCCGCAGGTTTGCCGCACGCGGCCAGCAGGGTGAGACCGGCGACGGCGAAGGCCGCGCCGAATACTTGCAGTTTGCCCATAGACGTTCCCCCATGATTTGGTTTTGTAGGGACTGTCCGCGCGTCGTTACGGAAGGTCAAGCCGTGAAAGCTCGCCTTACGATGCTCTGCGCCGCCCTGCTGGCCGCCCTCGCCCTGGCCAGCCCCGCCGCGGCCGCGATCGTCCGCGGCGGCCC
>DASZQQ010000370.1:0-5458 GCA_035549595.1 Caulobacteraceae bacterium | reverse complement strand
TCGATGGCCTCGTCCTTCAGGATGCGCCCGCGCGGCTGATCGCGGGTCTGGGCGGTGCGCTCGCGCCAGGCGGCGGCGGCGCGGAAGGCGGCTAGGTAGCGCGCGTTGAACTTGCGGGGCCTGAGGCGCCTCCAGGCGTTCTCCGGGTCCACGTCGTAGTTGGCCGGATCGCCCAGCGCCGCCATCTCCTCGGTCACCCAGGCGAGGCGCCCCTCCCGCTCCAGCCGCTCGCGCAGCTTGGGATAGAGCTTGGCCAGGTGCGTCACGTCGCCCAGCGCATAGGTCAGCTGGGCGTCCGACAGGGGCCGGCGCGCCCAATCGGTGAATCGGCTCGACTTGTCGACCTCGATCCGCAGCAGCTGGCGCACCAGGGCGTCGTAGGCGATCTGCTCGCCGAAGCCCCCGGCCATGGCCGCGATCTGGGTGTCGAACAGGGGCGCGGGGATCTGGCCCAGGTTGGAAAAGATCTCCACGTCCTGGCGCGCGGCGTGGAACACCTTGGTGATCGCCTTGTCGGCCATCAGCGCCAGGAACGGGGCGAGGTCGAGCCCCTCGGCCAGGGGATCGATGGTGGCCGCCGTGTCCGGCCCCGCGGCCTGGACCAGGCAGAGCTTGGGCCAGTAGGTGGTCTCGCGCATGAACTCGGTGTCCACCGCGATGAAGGGGCTGGCGGCCAGGCTGGCGCAGAAACGCGAAAGGGCGGCGTTGTCGGTGATCGGAGTCATCAGCTAGCTATTGCCCGGCGAGGCGCCTTAAAGGCAAGACGACGCTGCCAATTACTGTGGGTTTCTCATGACCGAGCGGCCGAACGGCCTGACCTACGCCGACGCGGGCGTGGACATCGACGCAGGAACCGCGCTGGTGGAGGCGATCAAACCGCTCGCCAAGGCCACGCGGCGACCCGGCGCGGACGCCAGTCTCGGCGGCTTCGGCGCCCTCTTCGACCTGAAGGCCGCGGGCTATGAGGACCCGCTGATCGTCTCGACCACCGACGGGGTCGGCACCAAGCTGAAGATCGCCATCGAGACCGGGCAGCACGACGGCATCGGCATCGACCTCGTGGCCATGTGCGTCAACGACCTCCTGGCCCAAGGCGCCGAGCCGCTGATGTTTCTCGACTACTACGCCACCGGACGACTGGACGTGGACACCGCCGCGCGCGTCGTCGGCGGCATCGCCGAGGGCTGCCGCCAGGCTGGGGCCGCGCTGGTCGGGGGCGAGACGGCCGAGATGCCCGGCATGTACGGCGAGGGCGACTACGACCTGGCGGGCTTCTGCGTCGGCGCGGTAAACCGCGGCGCGGTGCTGCCGCGGCTGGACGAGCAGCGCCCGGGCGACCTGCTGATCGGCGTCGGCTCGTCGGGGCCGCACTCGAACGGCTATTCGCTGATCCGCCGCATCGTCGCCCAGTCGGGCCTGGCCTGGGACGCAGCCGCGCCCTTCGCGGACGGCCAGACCCTGGCCGAGGCGCTGATGACGCCGACGCGGATCTATGTGCAGAGCCTCTTGCCGCTGGCGCGCAACGGCCTCGTCAAGGCGATGGCGCACATCACCGGCGGCGGCCTGATCGAGAACCCGCCTCGCGTGATCGCCGAGGGCCTGGTTCCCCATTTCGACTGGAACGCCTGGCCGCAGCCGCCGGTGTTCGCCTGGCTGCAGGCCCAGGGCGGCGTCGCCGACGCGGAGATGCGGCGGACCTTCAACTGCGGCGTCGGCATGGTGCTGGTGGTCGCCAAGGACCGAGCCGAGCCGGTCCTGGCCGCCCTGCTCAACGCCGGCGAAGACGCCTTCGTCTGCGGCCAGTTGGCGGCGGGGTAAACCCCTCCCAAGTCGGGACTTGAAGCCGGTCGGCCGTGAGGCCGCCCTCTTGAACGCCAAGATCGCCAAGGCCGCCAAGCACGCCAAGGCGCCGCGGCAGACATCGCGCGAAGCGCAACTATCGGACGGCCTGGCAGAAGACACACGGCGCTTGCGCGCCGCAGGGCCTCTTGGCGGTCCTTGGCGGACTTGGCGTTACAAAGGGCCTCGTTCGCGGACGCGGCCAGCCTGGGAAGGCTCAGCCGACGATGTCGGCGTCGGTGAAGAACTGGGCGATCTCGATCTTGGCGTTTTCCAGGCTGTCGGACCCGTGCACCGAATTCTCGCCGACCGACAGGGCGTAGAGCTTGCGGATGGTGCCGTCGGCGGCCTGGGCCGGGTTGGTGGCGCCCATCACTTCGCGGTAGCGGGCGACGGCGTTGTCGCCTTCCAGCACCTGCACCACGACCGGCTCGGAGGTCATGAACTCGACGAGCTCGCCGTAGAACGGGCGCTCCTTGTGCACCTCGTAGAACTTCTCGGCCTGGGCCTTGGACATGCGGATGCGGCGCTGGGCGACGATGCGCAGGCCGGCGTCCTCGATGACCGCGTTGACCTTCCCGGTGAGGTTCCGGCGGGTGGCGTCGGGCTTGATGATCGAGAAGGTGCGTTCGGTCATGGTCTTGAACAAGGCCTTGCAGAAGGTTGGTTTTTCCGTGGGTGGCGGCTTATAACGACCGCCGCGCCGTCCCTCAAGGCGGCGCGGAAAGAAGAGTCATGACCGGCGCAGACGCATCGATACGGACGACCAGACGGCCTTGAGGCCGTCCCTCCCGTTCGCCTGACCGACCCCTCGCGGTCGCAGGTCCGAACGGACGTCGCCCGTACTTTGTCCGCCTTTCAATCAAGAGCGTCCCGTCATGCTCCGCATCAACGACCTCGTCTTCGACGCCTGGGGGCGTCGCTTCTTCGATCACGCCAGCGTCAGCGTGCCGCCCGGGGCCAAGGTCGGCCTCGTCGGCCGCAACGGCGTCGGCAAATCGACCCTGTTCCGCATCATCCTCGGCCAGCTGACCCCCGGCGAGGGCGAGATCATCCTGCCGCGCGGCGCGCGCATCGGCTCGGTGGAGCAGGAGCATGCGGCCACGCCCGTCGGCCTCCTCGACACGGTGCTGGAGGCCGACGTCGAGCGCACGGCCCTGCTCGCCGAACTGGAGACCGCCGCGCCCGAGCGGATGGCCGACATCTACGCGCGGCTCTCGGCCATCGAGGCCGACCGCGCGCCGGCCAAGGCGGCCGAGATCCTGGCCGGCCTCGGCTTCACCACCGAGGACCTCGGGCGGCCGATGTCCGAGTTCTCCGGCGGCTGGCGCATGCGCGTGGCCATGGCCGCGGCCCTGTTCGCCGAGCCGGACGTGCTGCTGCTGGACGAGCCGACCAACTACCTCGACCTGGAAGGCGCCCTGTGGCTCGAGGCGCGGCTGAAGAAGTACCCGCACACCGCCCTCGTCATCAGCCACGACCGCGAGCTCCTGGACCATTCGGTCGACCAGATCCTGCACCTCGTCGATGGCAAGCTGGAGCTCTATGCCGGCGGCTTCTCCGACTTCGAGCGCCAGCGGGCCGAGAAGCTGCGGCTGCAGGAGGCGACGCGGGCCAAGATCGAGGCCAAGCGCGCGCACATGCAGTGGTTCGTCGACCGCTTCCGCGCCAAGGCGACCAAGGCCCGCCAGGCGCAGTCGCGGATGAAGGCGATCGCCAAGCTGGAGAGCATCGCCCCGGTGGTGGAGGAGCACGTGGCGCCCTTCATCCTGCCATCGCCCGAGAAGCCGCTGGCGCCGCCGATCGTGCGGCTGGAGCACGCGGCGGTCGGCTATGGCGGCCCGCCGATCCTGAGGAACCTGAACCTGCGCCTCGACCTCGACGACCGCATCGGCCTCTTGGGCGTCAACGGGGCGGGCAAGTCGACCTTCGCGCGCATGATCGCCGGCGACCTTTCCATCGAAGCCGGCCACCTGCACCGCGACCGGCGCATGAAGGTGGCCTGGTTCCATCAGCACCAGATCGAGGCCATGGATCCGGAGGACACGCCGCTCCTGATGATGCGGCGGGCGATGCCGGAGGCCACCGAGGCCCAGCGCCGCTCCAGGCTGGCGCAATTCGGCCTTGGCGTGGAGAAGGCCGAGACCAAGGTCGCCTCCCTGTCCGGCGGCGAGCGGGCGCGCCTCCTGCTCAACATGATCGCCCGCGACCGGCCGCACCTGCTGATCCTCGACGAGCCGACCAACCACCTCGACATCGACAGCCGGCGGGCGCTGACCGAGGCGCTGAACGAGTACGAGGGGGCGGTGATCCTGATCACCCACGACCGCTCGCTGATGGAACTGGTGGCCGACCGGCTGTGGCTGGTGGCCGACGGCACGGTGAAGACCTTCGACGGCGACATGGACGACTACGCCCGCTTCGTGCTCGACCGCGCCCGGGCGGCCGGCAAGGCGCCGCCGAAGACCGCCGCCCCGGCCACGCCCCCTCCCCCGCCGCCGAAGCCGCGCGTAGCCCTGGAGCCGCTCAAGCGCAAGCTGGAGGCCGCCGAGACGGTGCTGGCGCGCGAGACGGCGCAGCTGGAGGCCATCGACCAGGCGCTGGCCGATCCGGCCCTCTATGTCGACAGTCCCGACAAGGCCGCCGACCTGACCCGCCGCCGCGCCCGCGTCGGCGAGCGCCTGGCCGCCGCCGAGGTGGAGTGGCTGGCGCTGGCGGAGGCCTACGAGCAGGCCAAGGCATAGACCGAGACCCAAATGCAAAAGGCCCGGACGTCGCCGTCCGGGCCTTCCGCTGTTGGGTCGGGCGGTGGGGAGATCAGAACTCTTCCCAGCCGTCCTCGATGCGGGTCTGCAGTTCGGCCGCCATGGCGTGGCGACCGGCGCCGACCGCCTTCAGCACCCGCTCGCTGCGAGCCGCCGGACGTTCGGCGACCTGGCGCTCGGGGGCGGGAGCCGGGGCGGCGCGGCGGGCCTGGTAGGATTCCCCGTTCTGCGAGATCGAGAACCGGCCCAGCAGGCGGGCCAGCTCGTTGGCTTCCTGCAGCAGGGAGTGGCTGGCCGCGGTCGATTCCTCGACCATGGCGGCGTTCTGCTGGGTGACCTGGTCCATCTGGTTGATGGCCGTGTTCACCTGGCCGAGGCCGTCAGCCTGCTCCTGCGCGGAGGCGGCGATCTCGCCGACTACGGTGTTGATCTCGTTGATCTGGGTGACGATGCGCTCCAGGGCCTTGCCGGCCTCGCCGACCAGCTTCACGCCCTGGTCGACCTGGCCGCTCGAGGCGGTGATCAGCGCCTTGATCTCCTTGGCCGCCTCGGCCGAGCGCTGGGCCAGCGCCCGCACCTCGGAGGCGACCACCGCGAAGCCGCGTCCCGCCTCGCCGGCCCGCGCCGCCTCGACGCCCGCATTGAGCGCCAGCAGGTTGGTCTGGAAGGCGATCTCGTCGATCACGCCGATGATCTGGCTGATCTCCTTGGACGAGGTCTCGATCTGGTTCATGGCCGCCACGGCGCCGCGGACGACTTCGCCCGAGTGGGTCGCGTCGGTCTTGGTGGTGGTGACCACCTCGCGGGCGTGGTTGGAGCCGTCGGCGGTCGTCTTGACCGTGGCCGTGATCTGG
>DASZQQ010000369.1:0-10970 GCA_035549595.1 Caulobacteraceae bacterium | reverse complement strand
CGCCCGTCCCCGGCGTCGCGGGTCCATGAATTCGTTCGTGTGGTTCGTGTGGTTCGTGGACCTAAAAGGCGGCGCAGCCGCCATTCGAGCCTCGGCGTCGCATGACGGACCGGCGCCTGAGCGCTTTCGTGTCCTTTCGTGTCTTTCGTGGTTCGAAATAGCGGCTGCGCCGCCTCCGGGCCGCCGGCGCGGTCTACACGCTCACCTGGACGCCCATCTCGACCACCCGGCCCGGGGGGATGCCGAAGACGTCGGTGGGGTTGGCGGAGTTGCGGCTCATGGCGATGAACAGCAGGTCCTGCAGGCGGCGCAGGCCCTTGTCGTGCGACGGCACGATGGTGCGGCGGCCGAGGAAGTAGCTGGTCGCCAGCGGATCGAAGGTGATCTCGTCGGTCTGCATCTTCTTCATCGCCTCGGGCACGTCGGGGCGTTCCATGAAGCCGAAGGTCAGACTCACGCGCCAGAAGCCCGGCGCGATGGCCTCGATGGTCCCGCGCTTCTCGTCCGGCACGCGCGGCTCGTCGGCGGTGGTGACCGTGACCAGCACGTTGCGCTCGTGCAGCACGCCGTTGTGCTTGAGGTTGTGCATCAGGGCGCTGGGCGTCAGGTCGGGTTCGGGGCTGAGGTACACCGCCGTTCCGACCACCTTGTGACGCGGCCGGCGCTGCAGCGAGGCGATGAAGTCCGCGATCGGGATGCGGTCGCGGCGCGACTTCTCGGCCAGGATGTCCCGGCCGCGGATCCAGGTGACGATGACGATCGCCACCGCCGCGCCCATCGCCAGCGACACCCAGGCGCCCGACGCCAGCTTCAGGGAGTTGGCGGCGAAGAAGGCGAGGTCCACCGCCAGCAGCGGCGTCACGACGAGCGCGGTGCGCCACACGGGCCAGGCCCACAGCCGGCGGATGACGATGGTCGCCAGCGCCGTGGTCACAGCCATGGTGCCGGTGACCGCAAGGCCGTAGGCGTTGGCCAGGCTGTCCGAGGTCTTGAAGATCGCCACCAGCAGGATCACGCCCACCATCAGCAGGAAGTTGATCGTCGGCAGGTAGATCTGGCCGGCCTCGACCTCGGAGGTCCGCTGCACGATCAGGCGTGGCAGCAGGCCCAGCTGGATCGCCTGGCTGGACAGGGAATAGGCGCCGGTGACCACCGCCTGGCTGGCGATGATCGTGGCCAGCGTCGCCAGGATCACCAGCGGCGCGCGCAGGAACGGCGGCGCCAGCAGGAAGAACCAGTCCTGGTCGGCGATGTGCGCCTGCGACCCGGGGCCCGCCAGGTAGTGCAGCGCCGAGGCGCCCTGGCCGAAGTAGTTCAGCGCCAGCGCCGGGAAGACCACGGCGATCCAGCCGAGCCGGATCGGCCCGGCGCCGAAGTGGCCCATGTCGGCGTAGAGCGCCTCTGCGCCCGTGATCGTCAGCGACACCGAGCCCAGGACGAAGAGGCCGACGACCCCGTGGCGGGCGAGGAAGGCGAGGCCACGCGTCGGGTCGAGCGCCAGCAGGATCTTCGGCTCGGCGGGAATGTGGATCACGCCGAGCACGGTGATCGAGGCGAACCACAAGAGGCAGACCGGCCCGAAGAAGGCGGCCACCCGCGCCGTGCCGTGCGATTGCACGAGGAAGAGGCCGATCAGGATCGCCAGGCTGATGATCAGCACCACCGGCAGGGTCACGACGCCCGCGAGTTCGGGCACCGTGCGCAGGCCCTCCACCGCCGACAGCACCGAGATGGCCGGCGTGATCATGGCGTCGCCGTAGAACAGGGCCGCGCCGATGACGCCTAGCGCCAGCACGAAGCGCGTGCGTCCGCCCAGCGCGTGCTGGGCCAGGGCCATCAGCGAGAGGATGCCGCCCTCGCCCTTGTTGTCGGCCCGCATCAGCACGGTGACGTACTTGACCGTGACCACGATGGTCAGCGCCCACAGCATCAGCGAGGTCAGGCCCAGGATGTCGCTCTGGCGCACCACCTCGCGCGCGGCCTGGCCGACGGCGACCTTGAAGGCATAGAGCGGGCTGGTTCCGATGTCGCCGAAGACGACGCCGACGGCGCCCAGGGTCAGGGCGGCGAAGCGGCCGGCGGAAGGTTTGGCGGAGGCGTGCGCGGTCAAGGGACCCTTCGGGCGCCGGCGGCGCTTGGCTTCATGCGCGGCGCTCTAGGGCGGGCGCGATCAACTTGACATGCGGAACGTCGCCGCAGGGCATAAGGAAAACATAAGGGCCGGGGCGGCCTCCATTCCGGTACATCCCGGAGGGGTCGCCTCAGGCCAGGCCCTTGTCCTTCATCCAGGCGGCCATGGCGGCGTTCACGGCCACCGGAGCTTCCTGCTGCACCCAGTGCGACACGTTCGGCAGGCGGCGCAGGGTGAAGTCGCGCACATAGGGGCCGTAGCCTTCGGTCGCCTCCACGCCCATGAAGCCGTCGTTCTCGCCCCAGATCAGCAGGGTGGGGGCCTCGATCTTCGGCAGGTCGCCGCGGAAGCGCGACAGGTCCAGAACGTTGGCGCGGTAGTAGTTGATCATCGCCGTCATGGCGCCGGGGATCAGGGCGTTCCTGCGGTAGACCTCGGTCACCTCGGGCGGGAAGGCGGACTTGTCGACGGCCTCGCGGGTGAAGCCCTCGACGACAGCCCTGGCGTTGTTGGCGGTGGTCAGGGCCTCCGGCAGGCCCGGGATCTGGAACACGAACATGTACCAGGACTTCATCCGCTGCTTCCACGAACTGCGCATGACCTTGCCGAACACCACCGGATGCGGGGCGTTCATGACGATCAGCCCGTCCAGCGGCAGGCGGTTCTGGGCGGCGAAGGCCCAGGCGATGATCCCGCCCCAGTCGTGGCCGATCAGCAGCCGCCGCTTGGCGCCCGCCGCCTCGAAGAGGCCCGCGGCGTCGTCGACCAGGCGGTCGATCTTGTAGTCGGCGACCTTGGGCGGCCGGCTGGACTGGCCATAGCCGCGGGTGTCGGGCGCGATCGCGCGCCAGCCCAGGTCGGCGAGGACCGGCAGCTGGTGGCGCCACGAGAACCGGCTCTCGGGAAAGCCGTGCAGGCAGAGCGCGACGGAATCGCCGCTTCCGGCCTCGTCGACCTCGAACGAGAGGCCGTTCGCCTCCATCCGCCGGGTGGTGATCTCAGCCATGGCCGTCCCCCTCATCGTCCGTCGGGCGCTAGGTAATCCCCTTGGCGAACGGCGTCACCCCACCTGGGGCGCCCGCAGGGTGACGAGCCGGGGCAGTCGTGGGAGGAAGGGGGCGGAGAAACGCCGGAAGCCCCATGACCACGCCGAAGAACGCCCCCCACGACGCTTCGAAGAGCGCGCCCAAGAACGCCATCGTCATCCTCCTCGACAGCCTCAACCGGCACATGCTGGGCGCCTACGGCGGGCGGGAGTTCGAGACGCCGAACCTCGACCGGTTCGCGGGGACCGCGACGCGCTTCACGCGCCACTACACCGGCTCGCTGCCGTGCATGCCGGCCCGGCACGACATCCTCTGCGGCGCCCTTGACTTCCTGTGGCGCGCCTGGGGCTCGGTGGAGATCTGGGAGGACGCGATCACCTACGAACTGCGCAAGGCCGGCGTCGTCAGCCAGCTGATCAGCGACCACCCGCACCTGTTCGAGACCGGCGGCGAGAACTACCACTGCGACTTCAAGGCCTGGAGCTACGAGCGCGGCCACGAGGGCGACGCCTGGAAGACCCGGCCCGACCCCAGCTGGACCGGCGCGCCCGGCTTCGGCCGCGGCCACCTGCCCTATGACGACAGCCGCGGCTGGTTCAAGGGCGAGGCCGACTTCCCGGGGCCGCGCACCATGGCCGCCGCCGCGCAATGGCTGGACGAGAACGCCGGCCATCACGACCGCTTCTTCCTGTTCGTCGACGAGTTCGACCCGCACGAGCCGTTCGACACCCCCGAGCCCTGGGCCTCGAAGTACGACCCGGAGTGGGAGGGTCCGCACCTGATCTGGCCGCCCTACATGCAGGGCGCGATCGCCAAGGGCGTGCTGAGCGAGCGCCAGGCGCGGCAGCTCCGCGCCAGCTACGGCGGCAAGCTCTCGATGATCGACCACTGGCTGGGCAAGGTGCTGGACGCGATCGACCGCAACGGCCTGGCCGACGACACCGTGGTCGTGATCTGCACCGACCACGGCCACTACCTCGGCGAGAAGGACATCTGGGGCAAGCCGGGCGTGCCGGTCTACGAGCCCCTCGGCCACATCCCGCTGCTGGTCCGCTGGCCAGGGGTCGAACCCGGAGTCTGCGACGCGCTCACCACCGCCGTGGACATCCACGCCACCCTGATGGACCTGTTCGGCGTCAGCCAGCGCCAGGTGACCCACGGCCGCTCCCTGGCCCCGCTCCTGAAGGGCGAGGCGACCGCCATCCGCGACTGGGTGCTGACCGGCGTCTGGGGCCGCGAGGTGTGCCTCGTCACCGACCGCTGGAAGTACGTGCGCGGCCCGGCCGGCGCCAACGGCCCGCTGTCGATGCTGTCGAACCGCTGGTCGACCATGCCGACGCACGTGGTCGACCGCTACGTGGCCCTGCCGCTGCCGGACCACCGCGCCGTGCTCGACCGCATGCCCGGCTCGGACGTGCCCGTGATCCACCAGCGCTGGGAGGCGGGCGAGCCCGTGCCGTTCTGGGCCCGGGTCCGGGGCTCGGGCGACCACCTCTACGACCTGTCGGCCGACCCGGACGAGACCGCCAACCTCGCCGGCACGCCGGCCGAGACGGCGCTGGCGGAGAAGCTGCAGGCGATCCTTATGGAGCTCGGGGCTCCGGCGACCCAGTTCGAACGCCTGGGCCTCACGCAGGCGATGGCCGAGGCCTAGCCGCGTCGCAGTGCGTTCCGCTGCCGGACGGGGCGGGGCCCGCTAGAGCCTTCCCCGGTCAGGTCCGATCGACCTGACCGGGACAAGAAGGCTCGCTTCTTTGAGTTTGAGCGCCTCCTGATCGCCAAACCGGTTCCCACTTTGGCGGGAGGCGCTCTAAGCCAAGGCCGCGAACGGGATCGGCTCGCCGCCAGGCGGGCCGTTCAGGAGCGCGCGCCGCCACCAGCCGACGGTCCGCCAAGCGCCCTGCTTGAAGCCCACCTCCTGGTAGTCGCCGACGTGCTGGAAGCCCATGGCTTCATGCAGGCCGACGCTCTTGTCGTTGGGCAGGGTGATCCCGGCGTAGGCGGCGTGGAAGCCCTGCCGCGCGAGGATGGCGAGCAGCTCGCCGTAGAGCGCGCGCCCGATGCCGCGGCGATGCACGTCGGGCGCGGCGTAGACCGTCACGTTGCAGGACCAGCGGTAGGCCGCGCGCTCGGCGTGGCGCGAGGCGTAGGCATAGGCGACCACCGCGCCGGCCTCCTCGAAGACGAGAAAGGGGTAGACGCCCAGCGTGCTTGCGATCCGCTCGGCCATCTCGGCGACGGACGGCGGCGTCTCTTCGAACGAGATGGCCGTCTCGCGCACGTAGGGCGCATAGATGCCGGCGACTGCTGCGGCGTCGTCGCGGATGGCCACTCTCACCTGTCCCATTGCCTCGCCCTCCGCAGGTCCTGTATCTTCATCCATCATAGTGGATTTGGAGTCAACGATAGTGGAGCTCGAAACCGCGCTCGCGGACCGGATCGCGGCCCAGAGGAAGGCGCGCAGCTGGTCCCTGGCCGATCTCGCCGAGCATTCGGGCGTCTCCCGATCCATGCTGAGCAAGATCGAGCGTTGCGAGGCCAGCCCCACAGCGACGGTCCTGCTGAAGATCGCGAGCGCCTTCGGGCTGACCCTGGCGGAACTGCTGACCACCGACGAGGCCGGGGCGGCGCGCAGGCTGTCGCGCGACGATCAGCCGACCTGGATCGATCCGGCGAGCGGCTACCTGAGGCGGCAGGTCTTCCTGAGCGCGGCGATGCCGCTGGAACTCGTCGAGGTGGAGCTGCCCGCCGGCGCCTCCGTCGCCGCGCCCGCCTCGTCCTATGTCCTCATCCGGCAGGTGCTGTGGGTGCTCGACGGCGAACTCACCGTGGTCGAAGGCGGCGAACCCACCGCGCTGAAGCGCGGCGATCGCCTGGAGTTCGGGCCTCCGTCGGACGTCGTCTTCCGCAACCACGGTCCGCGTCCATGCCGCTACCTCGTCGCGGTGGTGCGCAGCTGACGGTTCGTCAGGCTAGGCCGGCTCCGGCTGGGCGGGGGTCGCAGCCGCCTCGCGCCCCGCCCGCTGGCCGCTCGGCCTGGACGCGCGGGTCAGGTTCAGCGCCGTGCTGAGCAGGCCCACGTGGCTGAACGCCTGGGGATAGTTGCCGCACAGCCGGCCGCTGGCGGAGTCGTATTCCTCGGCCAGCAGGCCCAGGTCGCTGCGCAGCGCCAGCAGGCGGTCGAACAGGGCGCGCGCGTCCTCTTCCCGGCCCACCATGGCGTAGGCGTTGGCCAGCCAGAAGCTGCACGGCAGGAAGGCGCCCTCGCCGGGCGGCAGGCCGTCGTCCGCGGACCGCGTGTCGTAGCGCAGGACGAGGCCGTCCGGGGTCACCAGGTCACGCTCGATCGCTTCCACCAGGGCGGCGAACCGCGGGTCCTCGTGCTCGATGAAGCCGACGTCGGCGACCAGCAGCAGGCTGGCGTCGAGGCCCGGGTCGTCGTAGGCGCGCCGGAAGACGCCGCGTTCGGCGTCGAAGCCGTTGGCGAACACGTCGGCGCGGATCGCCTCGCGCACCTCGCGCCAGCGGTCCGCTGGACCGTCCAGGCCCTGTTCCTCGACGGCCCGCACCGCCCGGTCCATCGCCACCCAGGCCATGATCTTGGAGAAGGTGAAGTGCCGCCGCCCGCCGCGCACCTCCCAGATGCCCTCGTCCGGCTCGCGCCAGACCGCCTCGACGTGCTCGACGATGGCGCGCTCCATCGACCAGCTCTCGTCGCCGAGGATGCCGCCGCGGCGGGCGTGGTGGAAGGCGTCCATCAGCTCGCCGTAGATGTCGAGCTGGAACTGCTGGTGCGCGGCGTTGCCGACCCGGACCGGACAGGCGCCCTCATAGCCGGGCAGCCAGTCGGCGGTCCACTCCAGAAGCCGCCGCTCGCCGGCGAGGCCGTACATGATCTGGATCGCGCCGGGCGAGCCTGCCGCCGCGCGCCGCAGCCAGGCGACCCAGGCCTTGGCCTCGCCGAAGTGGCCGGCGTTCATCAGCGCCAGCAGGGTCAGGGTCGCATCGCGGATCCAGCAGTAGCGGTAGTCCCAGTTGCGCACCCCGCCGGAACGCTCGGGCAGGGAGGTGGTGGGCGCCGCGACGAGGCCGCCGGTCGGGGCATAGGTCAGGGCCTTCAGCGTCAGCAGCGAGCGGCCGACAGCCTCGGCGTAGGGGCCCTTGGCCTGGCTGTGGCGCGACCAGCCGCGCCAGAACCGGCGGGCGGACTCCAGGGCCTGCATCGGGTCGATGGCCGCGGGGGGCGGCGCGCTCGAGGCGCCGTAGGTCAGGACGAACGGCAGGGTCTGGCCTTCCTCGACGACGAACTGCGCCACCGTGGTCAGGCCCTCGCCCCGGAACTCCACCGGCGTTCGCAGCACCACCCGGTCCGGGCCGGCGATGGCGCTGAGCGCCCCATCCTCCAGGCGCGTCACCCAGGGCACCGCGGCGCCGTAGCAGAACCGGATCACCAGGTGCATGGCCATGGCCACGCGCCCGCACTTGCCGGTGACGAGGCGCACGAGGTCCGAGGCCCGCCCGCGGGGCGGCATGAAGTCGAGGACGACGACGGTCCCGGCCGGCGTCTCGTGCGTCGTCTCCAGGATCAGGGAATCGGGAAGATAGCGCCGGCTGGTCCGCCCCTGCGCCTCCACCGGCGCGATCTTCCAGCGGCCGTGGCTGTCGTCGCCGAGCAGGGCGGCGAAGCAGGCGTCGGAATCGAACCTCGGCCAGCACAGCCAGTCGACCGAGCCGTCGAGGGCGATCAGGGCCGCCGTCTCGCAGTCGCCGATGAGGCCGTAGTCCTCGATGCGGGCCGGCATCAGGCGTCCCGGGCCTGGAAGTCGATGATCACCTTCACGTCCCCCTCCCGCTCCTCGAACGCCTCGCGCCAGCGCTCGAGGGAAACGCGCCGGGAGATCAGGCGCTCCAGCCAGGCGCGGTCGGCCCGGCCCAGGGCCTCGGCCGCGGCCTCGTAGTGGGCGCGGTTGGCGTTGACGGTGCCGAAGACGACGTCGTTGCGCAGCACCGTGCGGCGGTTGAAGCCGCCGACGTCGAAATCGACCGTGCGCCCGCCCGAGGAGACCCCGGCCAGGCAGATGATCGCGTCCGTCGCCCCGCCGGTGATCACGTCCATCACCACCGGATCGGCGCCGGTGCATTCGATGACCACATCCGGCTTCACCGCCTCGATCGGCGCGCGGTCGGCGCCGTGGAAGGTCGCGCCGAGGGCGCGGACGAGGCCGGGCTTGGACCCGTCCCGGTTGTGGTCGAAGACGTGGGTGTCGAGCCCCTTCTGGGTCGCGATCAGGGCGGCGAGCAGTCCGACAGGCCCTGCGCCGGTGACGAGCGCGGTCCTGGGGCGCCAGGTGCGGGTGCGCGCGCCGATGCGGTCCACGTGCTCCCAGGCCTTGGCGACGACGCTGGTCGGTTCGAGCAGCACGGCGGCCAGGCCCAGGCCCGCGTCGACCCGGATCGCGAAGGCCGGCTCCAGCAGGAAGCGTTCGGCGCCGTAGCCGTCGGCCTGCTTGATGCCGCGCTCGGTGTAGAGTCCGTTGCGGCACATGTCCCACTCGCCGCCGGCGCAGGCCGGGCAGGGGACCGGGTCGGGCCGCCGCACGATGCCGACGACGTGGTCGCCCTGAGCCAGACCGCTCCCCTCCGGCGCCTGCAGCACCCGCCCCAGCGACTCGTGCCCGATGACGAGGCGCGCCTCGCCCTTGGGCGCCTCGCCGTAATCGCCGGCGATGATCTCCCGGTCCGTGCCGCAGACGCCGAGCGCCAGGGCCTGGACGAGAGCCAGACCGCCGCCGGCCTGAGGTTCGGGCCGGTCCTCCAGATCGAGCGAGTTCGCCTTGCCGGGCGCCACGGTCAGGGCCTTCAACGCTGCGCTCCGTCCAGCCCGCGGGCCAGGATTTCGGCGGCGTGCCAGGTCGGACGGCCGCTCGTCTGCTCGATCTGCTCGCGGCACGAGAAGCCGTCGGCGAGGATCAGGGTCCCGCTGGGCGCCGCCCGCAGCGCCGGCAGCAGGGCCCGCTCCGCGGCGGCCATGGACACCGCGTACTTCCCGGCCTCGAAGCCGAACGAGCCCGCCATGCCGCAGCAGCCGGACGCGATCGCGTGGGCCGAGAGGCCGGCGCCGTTCAGCACCCGCAGCTCCGCGCCGGGGTCCAGCACCGCGTGGTGGTGGCAATGGATCTGCACCAGCGCCTCGCCGTGGGCGGCGGGCGGCTCGGCCCCCGAGCGCTCGATGAACTCGGTGAAGGCGAAGGTCTGCTTCGACAGCGCCTTGGCCAGGGGATCGTCGGGGAAGAGGCCCGGCAGTTCGTCGCGGAAGGCGCTGACGCAGCCGGGCTCCAGCCCGACCACCGGCACGCCGGCCTCGATGTCGGACCGTAGCGTCGACAGGGTCCGCCGCCAGAGCGCACGCGCCTCGTCGAGCCAGCCCCAGTCGTACAGCGGCCGCCCGCAGCACAGGCGCTGGCGCGGGACCTCGACCTCGAAGCCCATGTGCTCGAGCACGCGCACGGCCGCCGTGGCCGTCGCCGGCCGGAAGTAGTCGTTGAAGGTGTCGGGCCAGAGCAGCACCCGCCCGCGCGCACCCGGCCGGCGCGGCCGCGAGCGGTCCAGCGTGCGGAAGCTGCGGGGCGCGAAACGCGGGATGCGCCGCGCCTCGGCGATCCCCATCAGCGCCTTGGCGGCGCCGGACACAAGCGGCGCCTGGCCGACCAGGTTCGCGGCCCACGGCGCGATGCGCGACAGCTCGGCCCAGGTGCGGATCCGCCCCATGGCCCAGGCCGCGCGCGGCCGCATCCGGCCCTGGTAGTGGCGATAGCGGAACTCGGCCTTGTAGCGGGCCATGTCGACGTGCATCGGGCAGTCCGACCTGCAGCCCTTGCAGCCAAGGCAGAGGTCCAGGGCCTCCTCGACCGCGCGGCTCGCGAAGCCTTCGGTGATCGTCTCGCCGCTGACCATCTCGAACAGCAGGCGGGCGCGCCCGCGGGTCGAGTGCTTCTCCTCCAGCGTCGCCATGTAGCTCGGGCACATCACGCCCTTGTCGCTGTCGTTGCGCCGGCAGCTGCCGACGCCGACGCAGCGCTTCATGGCCTGGGTGAAGCTGTGGCCGTCGTCGGGATAGTCGAAGGCGCCCTTCACCTCGATCGGCCGGTATCCGGGGCCTTCGCGCAGGTTGGAGGCGATCGGATAGGGATCGACCACCTTGCCCGGGTTCATGCGGCCGTCCGGATCCCAGATCGCCTTGAACGCCCGCTGCGCCTCGATCAGCTCGGGTCCGTACATCTTCTCCAGCAGCTCGGCCTTGGACTGGCCGTCGCCGTGCTCGCCCGAGAGCGAGCCGCCGTAGCGGACGACGAGGTCGGCGGCGTCGGAGAGGAACGCGGTCCAGGTCTTCAGCCCCGCCTCGCTCGCCAGGTCGAAGTTGATCCGGCAGTGGATCAGGCCGTCGCCGAAGTGGCCGTAGACCGCCGAGTCGTAGCCGTAGCGGCCCATCAGCGCCTTGAAGTCGCGCAGGTAGCGGCCGAGGTCCTCGCGGCGCACGGCCGCATCCTCCCAGCCCTCGTGCGTCTCGCGCCAGCCGGGGATGTAGGCGGTCGCCGGCAGGCCCGCCTCGCGCACGCGCCAGATGCGCTGCTGCTGGTCGCGGTCGCGCACCAGGCGCGCGTCGCGGCCGCGCCGCTTCAGCGCCTGCACCAGCCGGTCGGCCTTGGCCGAGGCCTCGTCCGCGTCCTCGCCGCCGAACTCGCAGATCAGCCAGCCGCAGCCGTCGGGCAGGACCGTCAGGTCCTCGACGTCGA
>DASZQQ010000368.1:0-2371 GCA_035549595.1 Caulobacteraceae bacterium | reverse complement strand
GGACGCCGCCTGCAGCATCGCGATCAGCAGGTTGGTGGTGGGGTCGCGGCGGTCCATGTGCGCGCGCTCGTGGGCGCGGATCAGGGCCCGTTCCTCCAAGGTGAAGCGATCGGCGTAGCCGTCCGGCGTGACCATGCGCGGCCAGAAGCCGGTGGCCGCGGGGCCGGCGCGGCGGGCCCGCACGGACGCCTGGAAGCGCCACTGGGCGGCGGCGAGCGCCAGCACCATGGCCGCCGCGCCCATGGCCCAGACGGGCGCCAGCCGGCCGGCGTGGGCGACCACCGGGGACCAGTCGACGAAGCGGCCGGACCGCAGCACGCCGTTGGGATAGGTGACCAGATGGAAATACTCCGGCATCGCCGGGAACAGGCTGACGAGGGCGGTGGCCGGGACCAGGAGCCACAGGCCATAGGCCAGCTCGGCGCCGAGGAAGCGCCGGGCCGGCAGGCGCAGGGCCAGGACCAGCAGGACCGCCAGGCTGCCCGCGAGCTCGGCGCGCAGGAACATGCCGAACAGGAGCTCAGTCGCCATCGTCCATCTCCTCCAGCAGCTTCTTCAGACGCCTGACCTCGTCGGGGTTGAGCTTGCGGCGCTCGGCGAAGTGCGCGACCAGCGGGGTCAGGCTGCCCTCGAACAGGCGGTCGAGCAGGCCCTGGCTCTCGCTCTGCACATAGTCGGCGCGATGGAGCAGCGGGGCGTAGCGCACCCGGCCCTCGACCCGCTCGGACTTCAGGGCCTTCTTCTTGAGCAGGCGGTTGATCAGGGTCTTGACCGTGGCGGCGCCCCAGTTCTGCGGCTTGCCCGGATCGTCGATCAGGTCGTCGACGGTCAGGGACCCGCGCCGCCAGAGGGCGTCCATGATGTGGCTTTCCGCCGCCGTGATGTGCATGATCCCGTCCCTGCCCGGGCCCAGATTGGACCAGGCGAAAAATTTTACAAGCGTAGATTGACATAAAACGTACACGTGTAATTTTGGCAAGGCTCCAGGTCCGCCGTTCCGCACCTGCAGCGTTTCCTGGAGCGCTTACCCCATGACTCACGACTACGGCTTCCGCACCAAGGCCAAGCTGAAGGGTTCCGCCCGCACCGCGGTGATCGTGGGCGCCGTGGTCGTGCTTTTGGTGGGCGGCGGCGCGGTATGGTTCGCGCTGAAGACCGGTTGGGACGCGGAGGCGCGCAACTACACCGACTATTTCGCGTCCGGCCAGCCCTGCCCTGCCTCGACGCCGGCGCGCCACGCGGTGGAGGGCCCGCAATTCCACCAGTCTTTCGAATACGGCGACATGACCCTGATCCGGGCCTCGGGCGAGGCGGACTGCGCCGACGTGCGCGATTCCTCGGGCAGCTTCCCGGTGTGCCGCTTCTCCAGCCCGGGGGCGCTGGAGGTGAAGGCCGGCGGTCAGGACCTGGTGTTCGCCACCGGCATCGGCAAGTCGGCCGCGATCATGCGGCGCAAGGGCCAGGTGAGCTGCGTGATCACTGAGCGCGCCATGAGTTTCCGCAGCGGCGGCTAGGGCTCGTCCCCCAGATCCGCCTCCGGCTCGGCGCCGTATTCCACCTTGGTCAGCACCAGCCCCTGGGGCGGCGCGACCTGGCCGCAGCGGGTGCGGTCGCGGGCCTCGAGCGCCGCGACGAAGTCGGCTTCGCTCCAGCGTCCGGCGCCGACCTCGACCAGAGAGCCGACCATCGAGCGCACCTGGCGGTGCAGGAAGGATCGGGAGGCGAATTCGAAGAGGACGTCCTCGCCCTCGCGCCAGACCCGCGCCACGTCCAGGGTCTTCACCGGCGACTTGGCCTGGCACTGCATGTCGCGGAAGGTGGTGAAGTCGTGCTTGCCGACCAGCCGCTGGGCGGCGGCGTGCATGGCCTCGTGGTCCAGCCGCTTCTTCACGTGCCAGACGCGGCCCTGCTCCAGGGCCGGCGGGGCGCGCCGGTTGAGCACCCGGTAGAGGTAGCGGCGGCCGGTGGCCGAGAAGCGGGCGTGGAAGTCGTCGGGCGCGACCTCGGCCTCGATCACGGCGATCGGCTCCGGCACGAGGTGGGCGTTGATGGCGTCGCGCACCACCTGGGGTTTCCACACGCGCGCATTCTCGAAGTGCGCCACCTGGCCGGTGGCGTGCACGCCGGTGTCGGTGCGCCCGGCGACGTAGAGGGTCGGCCGCTCGCCGGTGAAGGCGGCGATGGCGCGCTCCAGCGAGCCCTGCACCGAGGGGATGTCCTCGGCCTGCAGCTGAAAGCCCTTGTAGGGGGCTCCGTCGTACTCGATGAGCAGCTTGTAGCGTGGCATCAGCCGACCTTCGCGCCGGCCGGCAGCGGGAAGCCGCGCAGGAAGGTCTCGGCGTCCTGGGCCGAGCGGCCTTCGCGCTGGACG
>DASZQQ010000367.1:0-4930 GCA_035549595.1 Caulobacteraceae bacterium | reverse complement strand
CGCCACTGGCGGCGCCTGCAGCCAGCGCGCGGCCAGCCGCGCCAGCCGGGCGGCGTGCTCGCCTCGCCCGATCGCCAGCACCCCTCGCCGCGCGTGGTCGAAGGCCAGCAGCGCCGGGTAGCGCGCGAGCACCAGGTCCGGCCAGCGCCCGCACCGGGCCAGGTCCAGCCCCTCGAAGCGGGCGCCAAGCTCGTAGGCGGCCAGGCCCACGACCCCGCCGGCGAACGGGCAGGGGGCCTCGGCGGGCGAAGGAGGGCCCAGCATCGTGCGCAGGGCCGCGGCGGGTTCCTCGCCATGCTGGAGCACACAGGTCCGGTCCGGCCTGCGGGCGAGGTAGGACCAGCGCCCGCGCTCGGCCGAGCCGTCGGACAGGAGGCCGAGCGCGAAGGGTTCGTCGGCGAAGGCGGCGAGCGCCTCGGCCGGTTCGCGCCAGGGCAGGGCGATCACGTCGAGGCCGTTCACGGGCGCCGCCGCCCGTGCTTGATACGCGCTGATGAAGAGGGACCTAGGGAGAAGACGATGCAGATCCAGGGCCTGACGACGGTGCTGCCTGTAGACGACGTGCAGGCCGCGGCCAAGACCTGGGCGGCGCTGCTGGGCGCAGAGCCCACCTTCGTCGACGGCGATCGCTGGGCGCAGTTCGACGTCGCCGGCCGCCGCCTGGCGCTGGCCGGAACCGACCGGATGTCGGACGCCGCGGGCGTGATGATCAAGGTCGACGACCTGGAGGCCGCCAGGACCGCCGTGGTCGGCCTGGGCCTGACGGCCGGCGAGATCCGGACGGGGCCGCACGAGCGGCGCTTCCAGGTGCTGACGCCCGGTGGCTGGCCTGCGGTCTATTATGCCCCACACCCGCCGTCGTGATGTGACTTGCGGATATAAGGGTCTCTTTATATGTACCTCTCCCCGGCCGGAGCGCGGCCGTTCGGTCCGGAGTGTTCCCTTTGAGCCGCACCCACTACCTGTTCACCAGCGAGAGCGTGTCCGAGGGCCATCCGGACAAGGTGGCCGACCGCATCTCCGACACGGTGGTGGACGCCTTCCTGGCGGCCGATCCTGTGGCGCGCGTCGCCTGTGAGACCATGGTCACCACCAACCGCATCATCCTCGCCGGCGAGGTGCGCGGCCCCGAAGGCGTGATCGAGAGCCTGGAGGAGAAGGTCCGCGCGGCGGTGCGCGACATCGGCTACGAGCAGGAAGGCTTCCACTGGGCCAAGGCGCACTACGACTGCTTCCTGCACGCCCAGTCGGCCGACATCGCCATGGGTGTCGACGCCAGCGGCAACAAGGACGAGGGCGCGGGCGACCAGGGCATCATGTTCGGCTATGCGACGAACGAGACGCCCGAGCTGATGCCGGCGACGCTGCAGTATTCGCACAACATCCTGAAGGTCCTGGCCAAGGCCCGCCACTCCGGCGCCGAGCCGGACCTGGAGCCGGACGCCAAGAGCCAGGTGACGCTGGCCTACGAGAACGGCCGCCCGGTGCGCGCAACCTCGATCGTGCTGTCGACCCAGCACCGCGAGGGGCTGACGCCGCAGGACGTGGCGGCGATCGTCAAGCCGTACATCCTGAAGGTCCTGCCGGCCGACTTCGTCACCGACGAGACCGAGTGGCACATCAACCCCACCGGCAACTTCGTGATCGGCGGTCCGGACGGCGACTGCGGCCTGACCGGGCGCAAGATCATCGTCGACACCTACGGCGGCGCGGCCCCGCACGGCGGCGGCGCCTTCTCGGGCAAGGACCCGACCAAGGTCGACCGCTCGGCCGCCTACGCCTGCCGGTACCTGGCCAAGAACGTGGTCGCCGCAGGCCTGGCCGACAGCTGCGTGATCCAGGTCGGCTATGCGATCGGCGTGGCCAGGCCACTCAGCTTCTACGTCAACCTGACCGGCGGCCAGGTCGATCCCGAAAAGCTCGAACGCATCCTGCCGGACCTGATCGGCGGGGCGACGCCGCGGGCGATCCGCGAGCACCTGAGCCTCAACCGGCCGATCTACGCGCGCACGGCGGCCTACGGCCACTTCGGCCGGGATCCCGAAGCCGACGGCGGTTTCTCCTGGGAGCGCACCGACCTCGTCGACGAGCTGAAGCGCGCGTTCTGACCCCTGGGGACATGATCTCCGCCGCAGGCGGGGTTCGTGTCTCCCTTCGGGCCGTGCTGGCTGGAGGGGACACGTTCCTGGCGGAACATGTCCCCGCTCTTCGTCAGTCTCCCAGCACCCGGCGGGCGGCGCGTTCGAGCACCGAGCGGGCTTCGGACACCGTCAGGCCCTGGTCCTGGCGCAGCCGGTCCCAGGCCTCGTAGCTGAGCAGCAGGTCCAGCAGCTCCAGCCGGTGCCAGTCGTCGCGCAGCGACTGCGGCAGCTCACGCTCGAGGACATGGCGCAGGATCTTGCTCAGGCGGTCGGACTGGCCGGCCAGGAACGGTGAGCGATGGCGGTTGGCGAGGGCCGCGCGGCGAAACGGCGCGATGCGCTCGAAACCCTGGGACCGGCGCTCGATCAGCTCCAGCACCCGGTCCAGCGGCGTGTCGCCCTGGAAAGGGCGGGTGATGAACTCCATCAGCTCCGCTTCCATCGTCAGAGCCATCTCGCGATAGAGGCTGTCGACGTCCTGGAAGTGGCGGAAAACCGTGCGCAGCCCGACCCCCGCGCGATTGGCCACCTGTTCGGCCACCGGCGACAGCTCGCCCTCGCGCACCAGGTCGAGCATGGCCTCGACGATACGCGCACGGCTGGTCAGCGAGCGCCTGCGCCGGCCGTCCGGCTCGTCGGCGATGGAACGCAACGTCATCTACTCAAACTCCCGCCGCGGTCTGACCTGGGGGCGCCTTCAGCAGCGCCCGAGCGACCCCGGACCCATTCGACCGCCCCCAAGCTCACCCCCCCTTTTTGTGGGTTGTTGGTTCCGTTCGGAACAATACACGGTTCCGATTCGGCCGGCACAAACCATCGATCTCCTTGCGGATTTCCTACGGTGAGGCCGAAAAACGTGCAAATCACCATTTTTTCCGCGGACGTGCGGATGACCGATGCACGCTATCGGCGTGCGTTGGCGCCAGCGCATACTTAGCGGGAAGCTGAGTTCGCCGCCTCAAGAATTGCAGCTGGGCTCGGCGCAGAGCCCCCGCCAGGCGCCGCGGCCGCCTAACGCTTCTGGGCCGGGTCGGCCTGGCGCATCCGCGTGCGCACCGTGAACACGCCATCGCCGGACAGCACCCCGCCCCGGGCGAACAGGCGTCCGTGCTGCCAGTTCGAAAGGCCGAGCTCCGGACGGCCGAGGGCGTACTGGCCGTCGACCCAGCGGGTGAACCCGTCGCCGACGAACCCCGCGTTGACCTCGGCCCAGAAACGGCGATGGGCGCCGGCGTCCTCGGCGATCAGGGAAGCGACGAACTGCGGGCTGAAGCGGTTGAAGAGGGCGATCGCCTCGCCGAGGTCGTCGACGATCTTCAGCGACACCTCGGGCGTCTCTTCCCATTCCCACTCCGTCGCCAGGTCCTCCAGCGGGAGGGTTTCGCTGAGCGGCTCGTCGTGGTCGCCGTCGGCGCGGCGCACGCGGGTCCGGCCCGTGCGCCAGGCGTCGGGCAGCCAGCCCTCGTCGCCGGCCACGACGTGCAGCTTGCAGCCGTGCCCGCGCCGCTCGCCGGCCTCGTTCAGGGCCTCCAGGAACACCGGGACCAGCTCGGCCGCGCGCGAGCGGACGATGCAGCAGACGTTGAGGGTGTTGCAGACCTTGCGGTCGAGGGAGTTCAGCGCCACCCCGGCGAAGCGCACGGCGTCGGCGCTGTCGTCGGCGACCAGCCAGGCCCCGCCGGTCCCGTGAAGGCTGACGGGCGTCCCGGCCTGGCGGGCGACGGCTCCCAGCTGCGCCACCGCCCGGCCGGAGCCGCGGGCGACGGCCAGGGCCAGCCTCGGGTCCGAGAACAGCGCCCAGCCGGCCGCGTGCTCGGCGCTTTCCACCAGCACGGCCGCGCCGGCCGGCAGGCCCGCGGCGGCGAGGGCGGGGGCCAGGGCGTGGCGGTCGATCGCCTGGGCCGTGCCCAGGGCGTCGGAGCCGATGCGGAAGACGACGGTGTTGCCGGTGCGGATCACGCCGGCCGCGTCGGCGAACACGTTCGGCCGGCCCTCGAACACGAAGCCGACGACGCCCAGCGGCGCGGTCACCTGCTCGACGCTCCAGCCGTCGTGTTCGACGCGCTCGACCAGGCGTTCGCGGCCGCCGGCGGTGTCGCGCCATTCGCGCAGGCCCGCGACCATGTCGGCCCGCATCTTCGCGCTCGCCTCGAGCCGGGTGGTCGAGCGCCCGCGGGCCCTGGCCTTGTCCACGTCGGCGGCGTTGGCCTTCGCGATCGGGGCCCAGACCGCCTCGTCCTCGAGCCGGGCGGCGAAGGCCTCGAAGAAGGCGGTGATGGCCTCGTCGGTGACCCGCGTCATGGCGGCGAAGGCCTCGCAGGCGCGGGCGACGGCGCCGGCGGCGATGGCCTGGACCGCGGCGGGGACGTGCAGCAGCTCCCCCTCGGCGACCAGCACCCGGTCGCCGGGCCGGAAGCGCGCGGCCAGAGCCTCGTCCACGAACGCCAGCTTGTCGCCGTCGTAGAGGATGGGCTGTCCGGGCGTCAGGCTCTGCAGGGTCGCGGTCATCGGCGTGGCCATAGCGAAAAGAAGGGCGCGCGTCAGCCGTTTGCCGTCCCCACGGCTTGGGTTAGGGCTGTCCTCCATGCCCGCTCCACCCGACCCCGCCCTCGCAGCCTTCCTGGTGAAGGCGAACCTCGCCGAGGCCGGCCAGGCCCAGGACTGGACCACCCTGACCGGCGGCGTCTCGTCCGACATCTGGCGCGTCGAGGTTGCGGGGCGCGCGCCGGTCTGCGTGAAGCGCGCCGTCGCCAAGCTCAGGGTCGCGGCCGACTGGCGCGCCCCGCCCG
>DASZQQ010000366.1:0-7028 GCA_035549595.1 Caulobacteraceae bacterium | reverse complement strand
CTGACGCCGCAGGACCTGGCGCTCTACGCCCATCTGACGGTGCGCGAGAACCTCGACGTCTTCGCCCGGCTGAGCGGCCTGAAGGGGCCCGCCGTGCGCGCGGCCGTCGACGAGGCCATGACCGTCACGCGCACCGCCGAGCGCGCCCACGTGCCCGTGCGCCATCTGTCGGGCGGCTACCAGCGCCGCGTGAACATCGCCGCGGCGATCCTGCACCGGCCGGCCCTCTTGATCCTCGACGAGCCCACCGTCGGCGTCGACCTGCAGGCGCGCGAGGCGGTGGACGGCGTCATCCGCGCCCTGGCCGACCAGGGCGTGGCCGTGCTGATGGTGACGCACGACCTCGAACAGGCCGGCGCCCTGGCGACCCGCGTCGGCTTCCTGAGCGAAGGGCGGCTGGTGCTCGAGGGCGAGCCGCGCAAGCTCATCGCCGAGGCGTTCGGCGACCGGGTCGAGGTGCTGGTCCAGGTGGCCGGCGACCTCGCGCCGCACGAGGAGGCCCGGCTCGTGGCCATGGGCCTTCGCAAGGAGCGGCTGCCCGGCCTCTGGTCCTGCCTTGCCGACGACGGCTACGCCGCCGCCGAGCGATTCGACCGGCAGCTGCGGGCGGCCGGGCTCGACGTGCGCGAGGCGCGGGTGCGCCAGCCGTCGCTGCAGAACCTGTTCGCCCTCGTCGCCGAGGACAGGCTGGCCGCATGACCCTCGCCATGTTCCGCGTCATGGCCCTGGAGCTGTGGCGCGACCGGGGGGCCCTGGTCATGACCTTCCTGCTGCCCCCGATCGTGTTCCTGATCTTCTCGGCGGTGTTCGCGGGCACGACGGGCGAGAACGTGCGCCTGAAGGTCGCCCTCGCCGACCTCGTCCACACCGAGGCCTCGCGCCGGCTCGTGGACGGCCTGCTGAAGGACCCGCATATCCGGGCCGAGCCGGCGCGCGTGCAGACCCTGGCGGGCGTCGTCGAGGCCGTGCGCTCCAGCGCCGACGACGCCGGCCTCGTCATCCGCCAGGATCCCGGCGCGGAGGGCTCGCCGCTGCTGATCGTCGCCGACCCGAGCCGGGAGGTGGCCGCGCCGCTGGTGCAGGCGCGCGCGCAGCAGGTGATGGCCCACGTCATGCCCGACGTGCTGCTGGCGCGCACGGTGCGCGACCTGGAGCCCGCGATCGGCGAGCTCACCGACGACCAGGCCGACACCCTGAAGCAGGCCAAGGCCGAGGCCCGCGACGACGCGGCCAAGGGCGAGCGCACGGCGGCGGAGGACAGCATGTTCGCCCGCCAGAATGTCGCCGACGCCAAGCGCGGCGGCGGCACCATCGTCTACTACGCCGGCGCCGTGACCATCCTCTTCGCCCTGTTCTCGGCCATGCACGGGGCGCTGACCCTGATCGAGGAGCGCCGCTCGGGCATCGCCGACCGGCTGCTCGCCGGCCGCGCCGGCATGACCCCGGTGGTCAACGGCAAGTTCCTGTTCCTGCTCGGCCAGGCGGCGGTGCAGGCGACCGCGATCTTCGTCACCGCCCAGGCGGTCTACGGCACGCCGCTGGGCGTCCACCTCGGGCTCTGGAGCCTGACCACCCTCGCCGCCGGGGTGTGCTCGGCCGGCCTCGCGCTCGGCCTCGTCTCGATCTGCCGTACGCGCGACCAGGCGCAGATGCTCTCGACCTTCGCCATCCTGGTGCTGGCGGCCATCGGCGGCTCGATGGTGCCGCGCTTCCTGATGCCGCCGTGGCTGCAGGACCTCGGCTGGGCGACCCCTCACGCGTGGGTGATCGATGCCTACCAAGGGGTGCTGTGGCGAGACGAGGGGGCGGGAAGCCTCTATAAGGCTTGGCTGGTGCTGGGAATGATCGGCGCGGCGGGCCTGGCCGTCGCTCAATTCACGTCGCGGCACGCGCGCCGCTAGGAAAGATGCTGACGCTCGCCTTCGATATCGCCCTGTTCCTCGCCGCCTTCGCGTTCATGGAAGGCTTCGCCTGGTTCACCCACAAGTTCGTCATGCACGGCTTCATGTGGGTCTGGCACAAGTCGCACCACGAGCCGCGCAACGGGCCGTTCGAGCTCAACGACCTGTTCGCCGTGGTGTTCGCCACGCCGGCGATCGTCGGCATCTACCTGGGCGTCCACGGCGTGCCGTGGATGCTGCCGGTCGGGCTCGGCATCACCGCCTACGGCGCGGTCTACTTCATGTTCCACGACGGCCTGGTGCACAAACGCTACCCGGTGCCGCTGAACGGCCGCTCGCGGTTCTGGAAGCGCCTGATCCAGGCCCACCGCATCCACCACGCGGTGAACACCAAGGGCGGCTGCGTCTCGTTCGGCTTCCTGTGGGCGAGGCCCGTGCGCGAGCTGAAGGCCCAGCTCGCCGAGTCCCAGCTCAGATCTTCGACCAGAGATCGGGCCGCGGCCTAGGCCGCCGCCCGCGCGAGCCGATCGCCAGGCCCAGGCCCGCGAACGCGAAGCCGACCTTCTGCGCCGTGCTTGTCGAGACCCGTTCGTCCCAGGCCTTGGCCCCCAGCCGCTCCACCTCGACGCCGATCTGGCGATAGACGCCGCGCGCCGCGCCGATCGCCCAGGCGCAGCGGAAGGGCAGGGCGGGCAGGCCGTCGAGGGCCGAGGCGTAGTAGGGCTCGGCCTCGGCCAGCAGCCGCTGGGTGACGCCGGCCACGGCGGCGCGGTTCTTCTCGTGCGCGACGCCCTCGGGCGTCGGCTCGACGCCCGCTTCGGCGAGCCACGCGGCCGGCAGGTAGACGCGGCCGTTGCGGGCGTCCTCGACCACGTCGCGGGCGATGTTGGTGAGCTGGAAGGCGAGGCCCAGGTCCTGGGCCCGGCGCAGGGTGGCCAGGTCGTCCGGCTTCACGCCCATGACCAGGGCCATCATCACGCCCACCACGCCGGCCACGTGGTAGCAGTAGTCGAGGGTGTCCTCGCGGCTCTCGTAGCGGCGCTCGGCCACGTCCATGGCGAAGCCGTCGATCAGGTCGATGGCGTAGCGCTCGGGGATGTGGCGGCGGGCGGCGACCTTCTGGAAGGCGGCGAAGGCGGGATCGGCGACCGGCCGGCCGGCGAGGGCGTCGCGGGTCTTGCCGTAGAGGTCCTCCAGGCGCGCTCGGGCGGCCTCGGGGTCCAGCGCCGACATGCCGTGGCCGAGGTCCTGGCCGTCGATGACGTCGTCGCAGTGCCGGCACCAGGCGTAGAGCATCTCCGCGTCGGCCCGGGTCTGGGCGTCGAAGAGGGCCGCAGCGGCGGCGAAGCTCTTCGAGCCCTTCTGGATGGTCTCGCGCCCGACCTGTTCGAGGCTGGCGTCGCTCATGCGGCGGCCGCCGCCTTCAGGTCGTCGATCATCAGGCCCGCCGTGGCCTTGGCCGAGCCGACCACCCCCGGCACGCCCGCGCCCGGGTGGGTGCCGGCGCCGACGAAGTAGAGGTTCGGGATCACGTCGTCGCGGTTGTGCGTGCGGAACCAGGCGCTCTGGGTCAGCACCGGCTCCAGCGAGAAGGCCGAGCCCTGCCAGGCGTTGAGCTCGGTCTCGAAGTCCTTCGGCGTGAAGATGCGCGTGGTGACGAGGTCCTCGCGCAGGCCGGGGATGTAGTGGCGCTCCAGGTAGTCCAGGATGCGGTCGCGGTACTTCGGCCCTTCGCTCTCCCAGTCGATCGGCGCGACGCCCAGGTTCGGCACCGGCGAGAGGGCGTAGTGGGTCGAGCAGCCCTCTGGCGCCAGGCTCGGGTCGGTGGCGCAGGGCGAGTGAAGATAGAGCGAGAAGTCACTGGCCAAGCTCGACTTTCCGTAGATCTCGTCGATCAGGCCGCGGTACCGGTTGCCGAAGCAGATGGTGTGGTGCTTCAGGTGCGGCTGCGGGCGCTTCAGGCCGAAGTGCAGCACGAACAGCGAGGGGCTGAACCGCCGCCGCTTCAGGCCCCGGGCGACCGAGCGGCCGCGCGGATCGTCCGCCAGCAGGCGGTCGTAGGTGTGCATGATGTCGGCGTTGGAGGCGACCGCGTCGAAGGCCTCGAACGCGCCGTCCGCGTTCACGATCCCCGTCACGCGGCCGTTCTGGGTGGCGATCTTGCGCACGGGGGCCGACAGGCGGACCTCGCCCCCCAGGTCCTGGAACAGCTTCACCAGCCCCGAGACCAGGGCGTTGGTGCCGCCCTTGGCGAACCAGACGCCGCCACGGCGCTCCAGCGCGTGGATCAGGGCGTAGATCGACGAGGCCGCGAACGGGCTGCCGCCCACCAGCAGGGTGTGGAACGACAGGGCCTGGCGCAGGTGGTCGTCCTTCACGAAGCCGGCGACCTTGTCGTAGACGCTGCGGAACGCCTGCAGCCGCATCAGCTGCGGCGCGGCGGCCAGCATGCTGGCGAACTGCAGGAACGGCACGTGGCCGAGGCGCACGTAGCCCTCCTGGTAGACCTCCTCGGAGAACTTCAGGAAACGGCGGTAACCCTCGACGTCGGCAGGGTTTCTCTTGGCGATCTGGGCGTCCAGGCCGGCCTGGTCGTTGACGTAGTCGAAGACGTCGCCGTCCTCCCAGCAGAGCCGGTAGAACGGCTCGACGCTGATCAGGGTGACGTAGTCGGCGAGCTTGCGGCCGGAGAGGGCGAACAGCTCTTCCAGCGAGGCCGGGTCGGTGATCACCGTCGGCCCGGCGTCGAAGGTGAAGCCCTGGTCGTTCCAGACGTAGGCCCGGCCGCCCGGCTTGTCGCGCGCCTCGATCAGGGTCACGCTATGGCCCGCCGACTGCAGGCGCACCGCCAGGGCGAGGCCGCCGAAGCCCGCGCCGATCACCGCCACGCGCTTCATGCGGCCGCTCCCATCACCGACTGCTCGGTCAGGCACGCCATGGCCCGCCCGATCGGCACCGGCGGCTTGCCGGTCAGGATGCGGGCCTTGTCGCCCAGCGTCGCGCCGCCGGCGTAGAACCGCTCCACCAGCGGCTGCGGCAGGCGGTAGAAGCGTTCGAGGATGCGGAAGCGCTGATCCGGGGCGCAGGCGCGGAACATCATGCGGTTGAGGAGCCTGTAATAGCCGCGCGATCGCCACGCGGTCCTGGAGGTGGTTTCGGTGAGCGTACGGACGGCCGCGCTGGTCAGATCAGGCAGAGCCGCGATCGCCTCGGCGAGGCGGGCCGCGTCGGGCAGGGAATAGCCGGTCGTGGGGTGGAAGAGGGCGCTTCTCAGACCCGCTTCGGGCACGCCGGGGGCCGCGGCCTTCCAGTAGGCGTCGATGTCGCCGGCCAGCGCGATCGGCAGGACCCCGTCCTCCTCGCGCTCGACCTCGGCCACCCGCCAGCCGTGGGCGGCGGCGTAGGCCATGATCTCGGCGCCGAGGGCCGCGCGGTCGAGACCCGGGCCGTCGCTGTAGCGGGTGTCCTCGACCAGCAGCCGGTCGGGGCCGAACGGCAGCACATAGACGAAGCGGTAGCCGTCGAGCTGGGGGACCGAGGCGTCCATGACGACGGGGCGCTCGAGGCCATGCGGGGCCTCCAGCCGCAGGACGCGGCCGACGAACTTCTGCCAGGCGAGGACGAGGTCGCTGCTGCGCCGCGGGCCGCGGGCGTCGATGACGAGGGGGGCGGTCAGGACGCGGCCGTCGGCCAAAATCACGCGCTCGGGCCCGACCTCGGCGATCTCGCAGCCCAGCCAGGCGTCCTCGCCGAGGACCGCCGAGACCTGGTCGTGCAGGCGCGGCGAGGTGATGGCGCGGTAGGGGGTCGTCAGCGTGCGGGCGTGGGCCGGAAAGCGCACGTCGTAGCCGGCCCATTCCTGGACCACGAGCGGCGACAGCCAGCGGCCGATCTGCGGCGAGACGTCGGTGGCGAAGTGGCACCAGGTGTGCTCGCCGCCGATGCGCCCCTCGCGCTCCAGCATCACCACCTTCAGGTCAGGCCGGCGCGCCTTCAGGCGCAGCGCGATCAGGCCCGCGGCGAGCCCGCCGCCGGCCAGAACCACGTCCGCATTCCAGGACCCCGACTCCATGGACCCGCTCTAGCACGACGGCGCGCGTTCGCACCCGGCTTCCGTTGCATCCGAAGGCGCGACCGATTAGGCGAGGCGCCATCAGGCGGAATCGGAGCGCGCATGAGCGAAGCCCGGATCATCGACTTCAAGGGCGCGGCGCTGAAGGTGCGCGAGGAGGTGGCCGCCGAGGCGGTGCGCCTGAAGGCCGAGCACGGCCTCGTCCCGGGCCTGGCGGTGATCCTCGTCGGCGACGACCCGGCCAGCCAGATCTACGTCCGCTCCAAGGGCGAGCAGAGCCGCGAGGCGGGGCTGCACTCGGTGACCCACGTCCTGCCGGCCTCGACGCCGCAGGACGAACTGATCGCCCTGGTGCGCAGCCTGAACGCCGATCCGGCGATCCACGGCATCCTGGTGCAGATGCCCTTGCCCAGAGGCTTCGACGAGCGCGCCGTGGTGGCCGCGATCGATCCGGCCAAGGACGTCGACGGCCTGACGGTCATCAACGCCGGGCGCCTGGCCAGCGGCGCCCCCACGCTGACGCCCTGCACGCCTCTGGGCATCCTGCTGGTCCTGCGCGAGACCATGGGCAGCCTGGCGGGCCAGAACGCCGTCGTCGTCGGCCGCTCGATTCTGGTCGGCCGGCCGATGGCCCAGCTGCTGCTGATCGACGACTGCACGGTGACCATCGCCCACTCCAAGACCCGCGACCTGCCGGCCATCTGCCGCCAGGCCGACATCCTCGTCGCCGCGGTCGGCCGGCCGCAGATGATCAAGGCCGACTGGATCAAGCCGGGCGCCACGGTGATCGACGTCGGCATCAACCGCGTGCCGTTCCGCGACCCGGTCAAGGCCGCCGCGGGCAAGACCAAGGTCGTCGGCGACGTCGACTTCAAGCCCGCGACCCGCGTCGCCGGCGCCATCACCCCGGTGCCGGGCGGCGTCGGCCTGATGACCGTCGCCTGCCTGCTGCGGAACACCGTCGCCGCGGCCAAGCAGATCGCCGGCGTCGCCTGAGCGCCACGATCCCAGAACCCCACCCTCTCCCGTCATCCCGGCCCAGCGCTCGAAGAGCG
>DASZQQ010000365.1:0-6380 GCA_035549595.1 Caulobacteraceae bacterium | reverse complement strand
GCAAGCAGCCGAAGGTGATCGAGAACGCCGAAGGCGCCAGGACCACTCCGTCGGTCGTCGCCTTCATGGAGGACGGCGAGCGCCTCGTGGGGCAGCCGGCCAAGCGGCAAGCGGTCACCAACCCGTCCAACACCCTCTTCGCGATCAAGCGCCTGATCGGTCGCCAGTACAACGACGCGACCGTCGAGAAGGACAAGGGCATGGTGCCCTACGAGATCGTGAGGGGCCCGAACGGCGACGCCTGGGTGCGCGCCCAGAAGAAGGATTATTCGCCGCAGCAGGTCTCGGCCTTCATCCTGCAGAAGATGAAGGAAGCCGCCGAGCAGCACCTCGGCGAAAAGGTCGAGAAGGCGGTGATCACCGTTCCGGCCTATTTCAACGACGCCCAGCGGCAGGCCACCAAGGACGCCGGCAAGATCGCCGGCCTGGAAGTCCTGCGGATCATCAACGAGCCCACCGCCGCGGCGCTGGCCTACGGCCTGGAGAAGAACGAGGGCAAGAAGATCGCCGTCTACGACCTCGGCGGCGGCACCTTCGACGTCTCGATCCTGGAGATCGGCGATGGCGTCTTCGAGGTGAAGTCGACCAACGGCGACACCTTCCTCGGCGGTGAGGACTTCGACCTTCGCGTCGTCGACTACCTGGCCGACGAGTTCAAGAAGGAGCAGGGCGTCGACCTGCGCAAGGACAAGCTCGCCCTTCAGCGCCTGAAGGAAGAGGCCGAGAAGGCCAAGAAGGAGCTGTCCTCGACGCCGCAGTACGAGGTCAACCTGCCGTTCATCTCGATGAACGCCTCCGGCCCGCTGCACCTCAACATCAAGCTCTCGCGCGCCAAGCTGGAAGCCCTGGTCGAGGACCTGATCGCCAAGACGATCGGCCCCTGCGAGCAGGCGCTGAAGGACGCGGGCCTGAAGAAGACCGACATCGACGAGGTGGTCCTCGTCGGCGGCATGACGCGCATGCCCAAGGTCGTGGACGCGGTGAAGGAGTTCTTCGGCCGCGAACCGCACAAGGGCGTGAACCCGGACGAGGTCGTGGCGCTGGGCGCCGCGGTCCAGGCCGGCGTGCTGCAGGGCGACGTCAAGGACGTGCTGCTGCTCGACGTGACCCCGCTGACCCTGGGCATCGAGACCCTGGGCGGCGTCTTCACCCCGCTGATCGAGCGCAACACCACCATCCCGACCAAGAAGAGCCAGACCTTCTCCACGGCCGACGACAACCAGAACGCCGTGACGATCCGGGTCTTCCAGGGCGAGCGCCCGATGGCGGCCGACAACAAGCTCCTGGGTCAGTTCGACCTGGTCGGCATCCCGCCGGCCCCGCGCGGCGTGCCGCAGGTCGAGGTCACCTTCGACATCGACGCCAACGGCATCGTCAACGTGTCGGCGCGCGACAAGGCGACGGCCAAGGAACAGTCGATCCGCATCCAGGCCAACGGCGGCCTCTCGGACGCCGACATCGAGAAGATGGTCAAGGACGCGGAGAGCCACGCGGCCGACGACAAGAAGCGCAAGGAGCTGGTCGAGGCCAGGAACCATGCCGACGCCCTGATCCACTCCACGGAGAAGGCGCTGGCCGAGCACGGCGACAAGATCGGCGGGGCTGAGAAGTCGGCCATCGAGACGGCCGTCACCGAGCTGAAGTCGGCCCTGGAAGGCGAGGATCCGGACGCGATCCAGGCCAAGACCCAGTCCCTGATGCAGGCGTCGATGAAGCTCGGCGAGGCCATGTACAAGGCCCAGCAGGGCGAAGCCGGCGCGGGCGCCGAGACGGCCTCGGCCGCGGACGACGGGGTCGTCGACGCGGAGTTCGAGGAAGTCAGCGACGACAAGAAGTCGGCGTGACGCTTTGACCTATGGCGGGGGCGACGATGACCCGGCATGAAGAAGCCCTGGGGGAACGTCGCCGCCGTCTTCGCGTGCGAAAAGTCTCCGTCCCGCGCAGCGAGCCTTGCGGCGGGACGGAGACGGTTCCATCTCCCGAGAAATCGCCTAAGTCTCTGACTCATGCGTGACTATTACGACGTCCTGGGTGTCGAGCGCGGCTGCGACGAAGCGGGCCTGAAATCCGCCTTCCGCAAGCTGGCCATGGAGCACCATCCGGACCGCAACGGCGGCTGCGAGGACGCGGCGGCCCGGTTCAAGGAAATCAACGAGGCCTATTCGGTCCTGTCGGATGCGAAGAAGCGCCAGGCCTACGACCGCTTCGGCCACGCCGGCGTCAACGGCATGAACGGCGGCGGCGCCTCGGCCGGCTTCAACGACGTGCACGACATCTTCAACGAGGTGTTCGGCGACGTCTTCGGCGACATGTTCGGCGGCGGGCGCCAGCGCCAGCAGGGTCCGGCCCGTGGCCAGGACCTGCGCTACGACCTGGAGATCACCCTCGAGCAGGCCTATGCAGGCGCCGAGGTCGAGATCAAGGTCCCGGCCGCCGTGGCCTGCGAGACCTGCGAAGGCTCCGGCTGCAAGCCCGGAACCAGCCCGACCTCGTGCGGGACCTGCGGCGGCGCCGGGCGCGTGAGGCGCAGCCAGGGCTTCTTCTCCATCGAGAGCGCCTGTCCGCGCTGCGGCGGGGCCGGACGCATCGTGCTCGACCCGTGCGCGACCTGTCACGGCCACGGCCAGGTGCGGAAGGAGCGCACGCTGGAGGTCCGCATCCCCGCCGGCGTCGACGACGGCGCGCGCATCCGCCTGGCCGGCGAGGGCGACGCCGGGGCTCGCGGCGGCCCGCGCGGCGACCTCTACATCTTCCTGTCGGTCAAGCCGCACGACCTGTTCGAGCGCGACGGCCTGGACCTCCTGTGCTCGGTGCCGGTGCCGATGGCGGTGGCGGCCCTGGGCGGCGAGATCGAGGCCCCCTGCCTGCTCGGCGGCGAGAACTGCGACGGCGAGTGCAAGATCCGCGTCAAGGTGCCCGAGGGCGCCCAGACCGGCCGCACCGTGCGCCTGAAGGGCCGCGGCATGCCCTCGCTGCGCTCGCGCGAGCGCGGCGACCTGGTGGTCGAGCTGTTCATCGAGACCCCGACCAAGCTGTCGGCCCGGCAGAAGGAACTGCTGCGCGAGTTCTCGGGCCTCTGCGGCGACCAGCAGCATCCGCGCTCGGCGACCTTCTTCCACAAGGCCAAGCGCTTCTGGGACGACATCGTCGGCCAGGACGGCCACGCCTGAACGGCGCCCGGCCGGGCAGGTCAGAAGGGCGGATTCCGTAAGGCCTCGAAGTGGCGGCGGTAGCGCGCCGTCCAGGCCGCGAGCTGCGCGGCCGGATAGGCGCGTCCCGCGGCGATCACATAGGCGAGGCTGTCGAGCGCCGTCAGGTCGCGGGTCGGGTCGCGGCGATAGAGCACGAGGTCGGCCGGAAGCCCGATGGCGATCTGGCCGTAGGTGGTCTCGGGCCAGTAGCGGCCGGGCGAAGTGGTGGCCGTGACCAGGGCGCCTTCGTCGCTGGCGCCGAGGGCCTTGAACGCGCGCAGCTCGGCGTGCAGCGAGGCTCCGGGCGAGGCCGAGCTTCCCGCCGCATAGATCGGCGTACCGGAGCGGAACAGGGCGCGGACGAACTCGGCCCGGCCGGCGCCCGACGCCGCCGCGAGATGCGGCGCGTATGCCGCCTGGCGCTGCAGCGCCACCTGCGCGAGGGCGCGCCGTCCGGCCTCGTCTCCCGGGGGCGTCGGCATGTCCAGCTCGCCGCGGCAGGCGCCCGGCCGGCCGTCCTGGCAGGACAGGATGCGCGGGCCGGGATAGCGGCCCTCGGCGATGGCGTCCCGCACAGCGGCGGCCGGCCGGTCGAACGCGTCCGGATCGCGCACCGCGGTGACGCCGTGCGCCAGGTAGAGCAGCGCCTCGTTCCGCTCGTCGCCGACATGGCCGTCCGGCCGCACGCGCCCGCTCATGTCGATGAGGCCCGGCAGGGCGTAGCAGCCGTCGCACCGCAGATCGGCGCGGGTCGCCTTGCCGCCGGCCGGCCCGATCGCCGCGATCACGCCGTCCCGCACGGTGATGTCCACGTGCTCCGAGCGGCCGAGGCCCGGGTTCACCAGGGTCACGTCGCGGATCACCACCAGCGCCTTGGGCGGCACGGGCAGGGCCGGCGGCTCCAGCGCCGCCCAGGCGACGCAGGCGAGCGCCAGGGCGACGACCAGCAGGGTCGCAAGGCCATAGCCGAGACGGCTCAGCACGGTTGGCTCCGGCGCGGGGGACGGACGGTCATCGGCGGCGTAGATGCCGTCCGCCGGCGGCTTCGGCAAGCGCCGCCGCTCAGCGTTCGGCCACCAGGCGGGCGATGTCGTCCCAGCGATAGGCCGTCTCGACCAGGCCGCCGCCCCAGCCCTGCACCGGCCGCTCGGCGATCTCGGCGCCGCCGAGGTGGACGTAGAACTGCCGCGCGCCGCGGTTGGCGCTGAGCGCCCAGATCACCATCGAGCCCGCCCCGGCCGCCTGCAGGGTGCTGGCCATGGCGCCCAGGAGCCGCGCGCCGAGGCCCCGCCCCTGCGCCGCCTTCACCAGGTAAAGGGTGAACACCTCGCATTCGGCCAGCCGCCGCTCGCCCGAAAGCAGGGCGCCGGCGGAATAGCCGACGAGGCCGTGGGCGCCTTCGACCGCGAGCACCACCTCGCCGGCGTTCAGCCCCGCCAGTTGGCGCCGCCAGCGCGCGGCGTAGATCTCCGGGCGCATGGCGGCGAGGTAGGCCTCGGGCAGCAGGCCGCGGTAGGTCTCGCGCCAGCTCTTCACGTGCACGTCGCCCAGCGCCGCGGCGTCCGCAGGGCCGGCGGGCAGGATCACGTGCTGAGCGAGCCGCTCCATGAACAAGAGCTTGGGGCGAGTCCGCCCGCCGTCAAGGGCGGCGCCCAGCGATCGCCTGCGCGAGCGAAGGCCGCGGACAGAGCAGGCTCCCATTTCGACCACAGAGGTCACAGAGGGCACAGAGGGACACAGAGGAACCGCGGACAGCTCCCCCTCTGTGCTCCTCTGTGACCTCTGTGTTCCTCTGTGGTGAAGGCAGCGCCGGAAGACGCCACCGTCTTCGCCGGTAAGGCCTTACGCCGCCAGCATCTGGATGCCGTTGGCGGCGCAGATGGCGCCGATCCGGGCCGGCTCCAGGTCGCCGCGCGATCCGGCCGCGTCGAGGCCTCGGAAGACGCCTTCCAGCGACTCGCCGGTGGTGATCACCAGCATCCGCGCCTCGCGGTCGGTGCGGTTGGCGAAGCCGTGGGCGACGCCGGCGCGCAGGTGGACGAAGGTCCCCGGCCCGGCGACGAGCTCGCCCTCGGGGGCGATCAGCGTCAGCTCGCCCGCGAGCACGTAGAACAGTTCGTCCTCGGTCTCGTGCACGTGCGGCGGCACGAAGTATCCGGGCGGGATCGGATGGTCGGCGAAGAACATCCCGCCGGCGGAACTGTCGGACTTGATGACGATCGGCGCGCCGAGCACGTTGACGACTTCGCCCGCGGCGGGGCCGATGACTTCGATCTGGGTCTGCATGGCTCTTGTCTTTCCCTCTCGCTGAGCTTGCGAGGCGAGGGATAGGTCGAACGGCGTTCGTGCAGAAGATCGCGCCACTGTACAGATTGTGCATCGAAATGCGACAATCGCCGCCATGGACGCCTTCGACGGCATGGAGATGTTCGCCCGCGTGGTCGAGACGGGCGGGTTCACCCGCGCGGCGGAGGAGCTGGGCGTCGGCAAGTCCGCTGTCAGCCAGGCGGTGCGGCGGCTCGAAGCGCGCCTCGGCGTGCAGCTGCTGGAGCGGACCACGCGCCGGGTCTCGCCGACCGAGGCCGGCCGCGCCTTCCACGCCCGCTGCCGCAAGGCCCTCGACGAGGCCGCAGCCGCGCGCGCCGAGGCCCGCGCCCTGCACGCCGAGCCGGAGGGCCGGCTGAAGGTCGCCGCGCCGGAGGCGTTCTGCAGCCTCTTCGTGGTGCCGATGCTGCCGGCCCTGCTGGACGCCTATCCGAAGCTGCAGATCGAACTGGTTGAGGCCACCGCCCCTGTGAACCTCGTGGAGGCCGGCTTCGACCTCGCCATCCGCGTGACGCCGTCGCCGGCCGAGAACCTGGTGGTCCGCCGGCTCGGGACCTCGCGCGTCGCCATCGTCGCCTCGCCGGACTACCTCGCCGCCTGGGGCGAGCCCGCCCATCCGGACGAGATCGTGGACCACCGCGTGGTCGGCTTCACACCGCTCTACTGGGCGCGCGAGTGGCGCTTCACCGGCGAGGACGGGCCCGTCGCCGTGCCGGTGCGCCCCGCCCTCCTGACCGACCACACCGACACCCTGCGCCACGCCGCCGTCGCCGGCGTGGGCCTGGCCGCCTTTCCCGACTGGCTCGCGGCCGCCGACATCGCCACCGGGCGCCTGCGGCGGGTGCTGACCGGTTGGCGCTGCCA
>DASZQQ010000364.1:0-11812 GCA_035549595.1 Caulobacteraceae bacterium | reverse complement strand
CCGCTCACGATCCGCTTTTCCACGATTTCCTCCTCGTCGCAGACGATGGTGCCCTGGCCCGGGGCCTCGCCCGGCTCCACGAAGCTCGACAGCACCCTGACCGGCACGCCCTGGGCCATGGCCAGCTCGACCGAGCGCGTCTGCAGCACCTTGGCCCCCAGGGAGGCCATCTCCAGCATTTCCTCGTAACTGATCTTGGCCAGGCGCCGGGCCTTGGCCTCGATCCGCGGATCGGTCGTGTAGACCCCGTCCACGTCGGTGTAGATGTCGCAGCACTCGGCCTTCACCGCCGCGGCGATGGCCACCGCGCTGGTGTCCGAGCCGCCGCGGCCCAGCGTCGAGATGCGGCCCTGGCGGTCGACGCCCTGGAATCCGGCGATCACGGCGATCTCGCCGTCGTCGAGCGCGGCGGTCAGCTTCTCCGGCGGGATGTCGTCGATGCGGGCGCGGCCGTGGGCCTCGTCGGTGACGATCGGCACCTGCCAGCCCATCCACGAGCGGGCGCGCAGGCCCATGTTGCGCAGGGTCATGGCCAGCAGGCCGGCGGTCACCTGCTCGCCGGAGGCCACGACCACATCGTACTCGTCGTCCGAGGGTTCGATGCCCTGAGCCGCCGCGCCGGCGCCGTCGGTCCAGGCGACCAGCTCGTTGGTCTTGCCGGCCATGGCGGAGACGACCACGGCAACGCGTTTGCCCGCCTCGACCTCCGCCGCGACGAGGCGACCGACGCGCCGGATGCGCTCCAGGTCGGCGACGGACGTGCCGCCGAATTTCATCACCAGCCGGGACAAGCTGCCCGCCCTCCTCCGAACGAAGGCGCCCTTCTAGCGACGGGGGGCGGGCCGGACAAGGCGGCCTATTGACAGTCGGGGAACAAAGTACCTGACTACCTGACTGACTGGAGTGCGACCATGGACGCCGATCCGAAGCGCATGCAGGCGATCGCCTCGCCCTTGACCACCGTCGCCGCCAAGATCCGCGCGCTCGACGCCGCCGGCTTCGCCCGCGCCGACATCGCCCGGTTCCTGGGCAAGCGCTACCAGCACGTACGCAACGTGCTGGAGGACGACGCCCAGCGCGCCGGCGGCGGCTACGTGCTCGGGAAGGCCGACCTCTCGGGCGTGCGCGAGGAGCCGGCGCCTTTCGATCGTGACGCGGACGAGCGCGCCTATGTCGAGCGTCGCAGCGGCGGCAACTACCGCCTCATCGTCCGTCCGGACGGCAGCCTCGTGCTTCCGCGGGAGGTGGCCGAGACGCTGCGCGCCGGCCCCGGCGATGTGGTGATGGGCAGACTCGAGGGCGACGAATTCAATCTGATGAGCGTCGAAGCCGCGATCGGCGAAGTCCAGGAGATGATGAAGCAGTATGCGCCGAAGGACGGCAGCAGCATCGTCGAACGGTACCTGGCGGACAAATACGCGGAGGTCGAGCGCGAGGCCGCCGAGCGACGGCATGACTGAGGCGGTGCTCGACGCCTCCGCCATATTGGCCCTGGTGTATGCGGAGCCTGGCGCGCAGCTCGTGCGGGAGGCGGCCCGCAACTCGGTCATGTCGTCGGTCAACTTCGCCGAGACCCTCTCCAGGGTGGTCGATGAGGGGGTTCGCATCGACGAGATCGTCGACATGCTGGCGCGGATTGGCGTCACCGTCGCCTCGGCCGATCGGCTCGACGCCATCGCCGTGGGCGGCCTGTTCGAGGCGACACGCCGCACCGGCGTCTCACTGGGGGACCGCTTCTTCCTCGCGCTCGTCCGCAGCTCCGGGCTTCCAGGACTGACCGCCGATCGCAGGTTGGCCGAGCTGGACCTCGGGCTCGACATCCGCCTGATCCGTTGACGCGCGGGCCCGGCGGGTCCAGCACGCGGGGCATGAGCGCCTCCAGCATCGACGCGGCCGACGTCGCCCGCTTCGCCGCCATCGCCGACGAGTGGTGGGACCCGCACGGCAAGTTCGGCCCGCTGCACCGGCTGAACCCCGCCCGCCTGGCCTTCATCCGCGACGAGGCCCTGGCCCGCTTCGGCCGCGACGCGAAGGCGCGCCGGCCGTTCGAGGGCCTGCGGCTGGTCGACGTCGGCTGCGGCGGCGGCCTCTTGACCGAGCCGATGGCGCGTCTCGGCTTCGCGGTCACCGGCGTCGATGCGGCCGCCGAGGGCCTGGCCGTCGCCCGCGCCCACGCCGCGGCGCAGGACCTCGCCATCGACTACCGCGAGACCACGGTGGAGGCCCTGCTGGAGGCTGGCGAGGCGCCGTTCGACGTGGTGCTGAGCCTGGAGGTGATCGAGCACGTCGCCGATCCGGGCGCCTTCCTGCGCGACTGCTCGCGGCTGATCGCGCCCGGCGGCCTGATGATCGTCGGCACGCTGAACCGCACCCTGAAAGCCCTGGCTCTGGCCAAGATCGGGGCCGAGCACATCCTGCGCTGGGTGCCGCCCGGCACCCACGACTGGAACCGGTTCCTGAAGCCCGAGGAGCTGCGCGGCTTCCTGGCCGGCGAGCCGGTGACCGTGGAAGGCCCCGTCGGCCTCGTGCTCGAACCGATGAACGGCCGCTGGCGCCGCTCGCCCGACGCCGACATCAACTACATGATGACGGTCAAGCGCAGGGCCCGCGCCTAGCCAGACTAGACCCAGGTCGAGGCGTTGACCGGCTTCGTTCCGGCCGCCTTCAGGGCCCGCTCGATGCGCTTGAGCAGGGCGTGGGCGTCGAAGGGCTTGGCCACGTAGTCGGACGCACCCAGGCCCAGGGCGCGCTTGACGTCGTCGGCGTTGTGCCGGGCGGTCAGGACGACCACGGGCGTCTCGCGCCAGGTGGCGTGCCGGCGCAGGGTCTGCAGCACCTGGAAGCCGTCGACGCCCGGCAGGCCGAGGTCGAGCACGACGAGGTGCGGCTTGACGTCCTGCATGCGGTCGAGCGCCGCGCCGCCGTCCTTGACCCAGGTGGCGCGATAGCCGCCGGATTCCAGGCGCAGCATCAGAAGCTCGCCGATCAGGGGATCGTCCTCGACGACCAGGATCCGGGGGTTCCAGACGCCAGCGTTCATGGGGCCGCCTTTCGCTTGCTGTCTGCCGTCTCGCCGCCGACGGTCCAGCGCGCCACCTTGGTGACGAGCTCGGCGGCGTCGATCGGCTTGCCGATGTGGTCGTTCATGCCCGCCTCGCGGCAGGCTTCGAGGTGCGCGGGCATGACGTTGGCGCTGAGGGCGACGATGGGCGTGCCGGCATTGGCCTCGGAGGTGGCGCGGATCGCGCGGGTGGCGGCCAGGCCGTCCATGCCCGGCATCTGCAGGTCCATCAGGATGAGGTCGAACGGCTGGTGCAGCGCGATCTCGACGCTCTCCGCGCCGCCGCCGGCTTCCGTGACCTCGTGGCCGACGGCCTGCAGCATGCGCCGCACCAGCTCGCGGTTCACCGCCACGTCGTCGACCACAAGGACATGCGCCGGCTGCGCGTCGGCCGCCGCGTCGACAACGCCGATCTCGGGCGCCGCCAGGTCGGCCTTCGGCGCGGCGATGGTGAACCAGAAGGTCGAGCCCCGGCCCTTGCGGCTTTCGACGCCGATGGTCCCACCCATCAGCTCGGCGAGGCTCTTGCAGATCGCAAGGCCCAGGCCGGTGCCGCCGTACTGGCGGCTGATCGAGCCGTCGGCCTGGCTGAAGCGCTGGAACAGGCGCCGGACTTCCTTCGGCGCCAGGCCGACGCCGGTGTCGGTGACGCTGACGCGCAAGGCGCCGTCGCCGCCGGCGAGGTAGCTCACCGCGACCGTGACCCCGCCCCGCTCGGTGAACTTGATGGCGTTGGTGAGGAGGTTCAGCAGGATCTGCCGCAGGCGCGAACTGTCGGCCTCGATCGCCGCCGGCAAAGCGCCGCGGCATTCCAGAGCCAGGGCCAGGCCCTTGTTCGCCGCCTGGGCCCGGACCAGGTCCAGCGTCTCGCCGACGAAGGCGACCGGATCGAACGGCTGCGGATCGAGTTCGATCTGCCCCGCCTCGATCTTGGAGAAGTCGAGGATGTCGTTGACCACGCTCAGCAGGGCCTGGCCCGCGGTGACGATGCGGCTGGCGAAGGTCTGGGCCATCGGCGGCATGCCTTCGACCTCCTCCAGGAGGCCGGCGAAGCCGATGATCCCGGTCAGCGGGGTGCGGATCTCGTGGCTCATGTTGGCCAGGAACTCGGACTTGGCCACCGTGGCCGCCTCGGCCTCCGCCTGCCGGCGGCGCAGTTCCTGCTCCATCGCCTGGCGTTCGGTGACGTCGCGCAGCACGGTCACCACGCCGACAACCTCGCCGTCGTCGTCGCGGATCGGCGACGGATTGCCCTCCAGCCACACCCAGTCGCCATCGGCCTTGCGCGCGCGGACCTCGATGAGGGACATCCGCGCGACATCGCCCGCCAGCGCGGCCTTGCGCTGGGCTTCCACCGCCGGGTCGTCTTCCGGATGCGCGAAGTCGGCCAGCGTGCGCCCGACCACCTGCTCGGGCTCGTAGCCGAGCAGGCGCACGGCGGGCGAGGCGTATTCGATGACGCCGCCCGGGCCGTAGCGGATGATGATGTCTGTCGCGCGGTCCGTCAGCATGCGGTAGCGGGCCTTGCTCTCGGCCAGCTCCGCCTGGGCCTGCTTGCGGGCGGTGATGTCGCGCAGGGCGTTGGTGAAGCCGATGGCCTTGCCGGCCGCGTCCCGCAGCACGCTCGGATTGCCCTCGACCCACACCCACTCGCCCGCCTTCGTGCGGACGCGGTACTCGCTCTCCAGACCGGCCGAGGCCTGCGAGGGGTCGAGCACAGCGGCCAGCAGCCGCCGGGCGTGAGCGCGGTCGTCAGGGTGGACGAGATCGAAACCGTCCATCCCGACCAGCTCCTGCGGCTCGTAGCCGAACACGCGGGCGGCGCCGGAGGCGTAGAGGATGCGGGCCTCGGCGTCGAACCTCAGCACCAGGTCGCGCGATTGCTCTGTCACCAGGCGGTAGAGGGCCTCGCTGCGCGCCAGGGCGTCGGCCGCCGCCTTGTGCTCGCGGATGTCGCGCAGCACGGTCACGACCTCGACGGGCGCGCCGCGGCTGTCGCGCACGATGGTCGGACTGCCCTCCATCCAGATCCATTCGCCGTTGGCCGCCCGAACGCGCTGCTCACGGTCGGCGGCGCGGTCCTCCGGCGCGCCGGAGAAGAGCGCTTTGACCAGGCTGCGGACCTTGGCCTGATCGTCGGGATGGATGAGATCGTAACCCACGCTGCCGATCAGCTGCGCGGGTTCATAGCCGAACCGGCGCACGCCGCCCGAGACGTCGAGCACGCGGTCGTCGCGGTCGATGCGGACGATTATGTCGGGAGAGTGGTCGGAGAGCATGGCCAGCCGCGCCTCGCTGCGACGCAGCTGCTCGGCGCCGCGCCGCCGGTCGGCGAGCAGGGCGGCGGTCGCGAAGGCGACGATCGTCGAGACCAGCAGGGAGCCTTGCAGCACCAGGAGGCGCTCGGCGGGCGCCAGGCGTGACACGTTCAGCGGTCCGTGACCGGTCAGGGTGGCCGCCACGGCGACGACCCAAAGGACCAGGACGCCGATGGCTGCGCCGATCGTCTCCAGGCGGAAGACGAGCAGCACCAGGGCCGACCCCGCCAACACCTGGATCGGATAGCGGGTTTGCAGGAACACCACCGCCACGGCCGCGGTGAAGAAGGCGAGACTGGCGAGGTTGCCCGCCGCGCGCCCCGGCGCGAGCAGCGCGCGCAGCCCCGACGGCCGGATCGCCGTCAGCGCCGGGGTGATCACGGCGTAGCCCAGCAGGCTGGCGATCGGCCAGATCAGCGCCGCGTGCTCCGGATGCGGCCGCCCCAGGGACGCCAGATAGGCGAAGGCGGCGAGCCCCCCGGCCAGGGACGAGCCCGTCACGGCCGCAGCGAAGACCGCGGCGTGGCGCAGGCGCGAGAGGTCGACCTTTCCGAGGCGGCCGCGCAGCACGGTGGCGGCGAGCGCGACCTCGAGGCTGTTGCAGAACGAGAGGCCCAGCGGCCCCTCCAGCCCCCGGCCCAGCAGCACCCCGGCGAGCAGATTGCCCGCCAGGCCCGCCACGATCGTCAGCGGCCACTGACGGCGGTCGGTCCGCAGCAGACGCGCCAGGACGATGGCGTTGGGCGGCCAGACGATGGCGACCGCGCCGTCACCGCGGCTGAAGCACATGACGGCCCAGGCGGTGGCCAGCACGACCATGAAGATCAAGACCGCAGCGAGGCCGTCTCCCAGGCCTGTACGGGCGCCGCCCGCTGCTTGCGCTTGCTGTTCCCTTGCCCTCATGACGCCTTCGCCGCTCGCCCCCCGCATTGCAGGGCAGGGTCACGCGGGGGCGCCAACCTGGCGTTAATTCGAGGGCCGCCGACGTGCGGCGGAACGTCGCCAACCCCCAACGACTACCCGATCCGGGCAACCTTGCGGGCCGAAAGCGCCATCAGTTGACCTCGGTCTTCTTCGGCGGGGCGGGCGGCAGGGGCGCCACGGGGACGCCATCCTCGACCAGCGCCTTGACCTCGGCCGGCGAGGCCTCGCCATAGATGCCGCGCTCTTCGGACTTGCCCTCGTGGATGTCGCGGGCCTCGCGAGCGAAGCGGTCGCCGACATAGTCGAAGTTCTGCTCGACGTGGGCGCGCAGCTTGCCGATCGCCTCCATCATCATCGCCCGCTGCCCCGGTTCGGGCTCCGACCGGCGCTGGGCCTTGGTGCCGGCCACGGCCGGGGCCATGATCTGCTTTGCGATCGCGCGCGAGGCGCAGACCGGGCACTCGAGCAGGCCGCGGGCGGCCTGGTCGTCGTAGTCGGCGGACGAACCGAACCAGCCCTCGAACGGATGCTGGTGCTCGCAGACCAGGGCGTACTTGATCATGGGCCGGCGAACGCCCGCTCGTTCTTCAGCGCGGGGATGGCCGTCCGCGCCTTGGCCACCGCGTCGAGATCGAGGTCGGCCAGGACCACGGCGGGCTCGTCGTGGTCGGCGATCGCCAGCACCTCGCCCCAGGGGCCGACGGCCATGGAGCGGCCCCAGGTGCCGCGGCCGTCCTCGTGCACGCCGCCCTGGGCCGCGGCCAGGACGAAGGACCCCGTCTCGATCGCCCGGGCGCGCAGCAGGACCTCCCAGTGCGCCGCGCCGGTCGGCCTGGTGAAGGCCGAGGGTACGGTGATGACCTGGGCGCCGGCGTGCGCCAGGGCGTTGTGCAGGCGCGGAAAGCGCACGTCGTAGCAGACGGTGAGGCCGATCTTCGCCCCGGCCGCCTCGGTCACCACGGCGCGCTCGCCGGGCGTATAGCTGGCCGACTCGCGGATCGTCTCGCCGGTCGGCAGGTCGACGTCGAACATGTGCAGCTTGTCGTAGGTCGCCGTGACCTTGCCGTCGGGCGCGATCATCACCGAGCGGTTGGCGCAAAGGCCGTCCTCGCGCCGCACCAGGGCCGAGCCGATCAGCAGCCAGACGCCCAGCTCCCGCGCCAGGTCCTTCAGGCCGCTGACGCACGGGTCCTCGTCCAGCGGCCTCAACCGCTCGAACAGCTGCGCGCGGTCGCGCTGCAGGATGTTGGTCCCCTCGGGCGTGATCACCAGCCGGGCGCCGGCGGCGGCCGCTTCGCGCACCAGCGGCTCGGCCTGCGCCAGGGCCCGGCCCTGGTCCGCAGGCGTGCGCATCTGGATGAGGCCGATCTTCACCATCAGGCCTGGAGCAAGGCGTCGAGTTTGCCGGCGCGGTCAAGGGCAACCATGTCGTCGCAGCCGCCGATGTGGGTCTCGCCGACGAAGATCTGCGGGAAGGTGCTGCGGCCCGAGCGCTGCATCATCTCCTGGCGCTTGGACGGATCGAAGCCGGCCTCGATCTCGGTGTAGTCGGCGCCCTTGGCGTTCAGCAGTTCCAGGGCGCGCGAGCAGTAGCCGCAGAAGGGACGTGTGTAGATGGTGACGTGGGCCATGGTGCTGACATAGCGCAACTGCGCGGCTGTCAAATAGGGCGCGGCGCCACATCTTTCACCCGGGCGATGACGGCGACGTCCACGCGCGCCGCGCCGGCGGCCTTCAGCGCCCGCGCGCAGCCCTCGGCGGTGGCCCCTGTGGTCAGCACGTCGTCGACCAGCACGATCCGCTTGCCCGCCACCCGGCTGCGCCAGCCCTTCGGCACGGCGAATACGCCGGCCACGTTGCGCCGCCGGCCGGACCCCGACTTTCCGCCCTGGCTGTCCGTCGCCCGCGTCCGCACGATGGCGTCCGGGAAGTAGGCGACGCCGGCGACGCGGGAGAGGGCTCGAGCGATCTCGGCGGCCTGGTTGTAGCCGCGCCGCAGCAGGCGCCAGCGATGCAGGGGCACGGGCGTGACCGCGTCGGCGCTCTCCAGCACGTCGGCCGCCGCGCGGCCCACCCAGCGCGCGAAGAGACCGGCCAGGTCCGTGCGGTCGGCGTGCTTCAACTTCAGGATCAGGTCGCGCGAGTGCTCGTCGTAGAGGCAGGCGGCGCGCGCCCGGTCATAGGCCGGACGCCGGCTCTGGCAGGCGGCGCAGAGCGCGCCCTCGCCCAGGTCGTACTCGAACGGGGTCCCGCACCGGGCGCAGAAGGGGGCGGCGATGAACTGGATGCGCCCCCACGCCTCGGGGCTGAGGCCCTGGGTCAGGACCGCGCTTGCGCCCGGCTTGCCGTCCAGCTGCTGCGGCGGCAGCACGAGGTCGAGCGCCCCGCGCAGGGTCTCGGCCAGGCGCGCCCGCGACGGCAAGGACAGGTTGAGATTGGCCATCGAGCCCCCTTCGCGCGCATTTTGCACCGGATCGCGCGGCGCCCTAACTGTCTTTTCGTGTCCGCCGCGCCGCCGCCCCGCCTCTTCGATCGCGCCCTGCACCGCGCCCGGCTGCAGCGCGCGGCCGCGCGCTACGGCGAGGCCGACTTCCTGAAGCGGCGGGCCGCCGAGGACATCGTCGCGCGCCTGGAAACCGTCCAGCGCCGCTTCCCCGTGGCCGTCGACCTGGGCGCCCGCAACGGCGCCTTCGCCGAGGCCCTGGCCGCCAGCGACGCGGCCGCCAAGGTGGACCTGCTGGTCGAGACCGACCTCGCCGCGGGCATGCTCGGCGGACGCTCGGGCGTGCGGCTGGTGGGCGACGAGGAGCGGCTGCCCTTCGCGGAGGCCAGCCTCGACCTGGTGGTCTCGGCCCTGGCGCTGCACTGGACCAACGACCTGGTCGGGACCCTGATCCAGATCCGCAAGGCGCTGAAGCCGGACGGTCTCTTCATCGGCGCCCTGCTGGGCGGGGCGACGCTCACCGAGCTGCGCCAGGTGCTGCTGCAGGCCGAGACCGAGGTGCGTGGGGGCGCAGGTCCGCGCGTCTCGCCGTTCGCCGATGCCTACGACGGGGCCGCGCTGCTGCAGCGTGCCGGCTTCGCCCTGCCGGTGGCGGACGTCGACCGGGTCACGGTGCGCTACGACCACGTGCTGAAGCTGCTGGCCGACCTCAGGCGCATGGGCGAGACCAGCGTCCTCGCCGAGCGCCCGCCCCTGCCGCTGTCGCGGGCGATCGTGCAACGGGCCCTGGCGCTCTACGCCGAGCGCTTCGCCTCGGCGGACGGGCGCATCGTCGCCACCTTCGAGATCCTGACCCTGACGGGCTGGGCGCCGCATCCGGACCAGCAGCAGCCGCTGAAGCCCGGATCGGCGAAGATGCGGCTGGCCGACGCGCTGAAGGTCGTGGAGCACAAGGCCGGCGACAAGGCTGGCGGCTGAGAAGCGCTAGCGCATCGCTCCGGCGATGGTCGTGCTGACCGTGTTGTACATGGTCACGGCGTTGCTCGAGAACATGCCGATCGCCGAGACGCAGACCAGGAAGATCAGCGAGACGATCAGGCCGTATTCGATCGCTGTCGCGCCCGACTGGTCATGAGCGAACGCCTTCAGATCAGGTCGCACAGCCACGCCACCAGCGGCGCGTCCGCGGGCGGCATCGGATAGTCGGCGAGCTTCTGTGGTTTCACCCATGCGATGGCCTCATGTTCCCGCGCCGTCACGACGCCCTCCCAGCGACGGCACAGGTAAAGTGGCATGATCAAGTGAAACGATTCGTAACCGTGGCTCGCAAAAACGAACGGAGCCAGACAGTTTTTTGCGACCTTTATGCCTAATTCCTCGTCAAGCTCTCTGATGAGGCAGGCCTCCGGGGTTTCCGAAGCTTCAACCTTACCACCTGGAAACTCCCACATGCCTGCCAGTTGTTTACCTTGTGGGCGCTTGCAGATGAGCACCCGGCCGTCGTTGTCGATCAGGGCGGCGGCGGCGACGAGGAGGATGTTGGTCACGGGGTTCGGATCCGGTTGCACGGGTGTGGCAAATAGGGCGCCGGCGCCGATCGGAGAAGCGCGGCGCCTTGACTTTGCCGGCGCGACCGCCGATGTGGCGTCCAGCGCTCCAGCCGCGTGAGGACCCCTCCGGTCCAGCCTGTTGAGCGCGTGACGACCTAAAGCCGATCGCCCGGGCACGCGGGGCGCTCCCCATAGACCCCTGGCGCACCGCCGGCGCGAACCGTTCGCCCGCGGCCTTTCGCGCATCCATTCCAGAAAGTTCACATGACCAATTTCTCCGGCTTCGGCCTCAATCCGGCCCTGACCCGCGCGCTTGCGGACAAGGGCTACGCCACGCCGACGCCGATCCAGAGCCAGGCCATCCCCCAGGTGATGGCCGGCAAGGACCTCCTCGGCATCGCCCAGACGGGCACCGGCAAGACCGCCGCCTTCGCCCTGCCGATCCTGCACCGCCTCGCCGCCGACCGGCGCCCGACGCCGCGTCGCGGCTGCCGCGTGCTGGTGCTCTCGCCCACCCGCGAGCTGGCCAGCCAGATCGCCGACAGCTTCAAGGCCTATGGCAAGCATCTCGGCTTCTCGGTCGCGGTGGTGTTCGGCGGCGTGAAGTACGGCGCCCAGATCAAGGCGCTCAGCGCCGGCGTCGATGTCCTGGTGGCCACGCCCGGTCGCCTGATCGACCACCTCGGCGAGAAGGTGCTGACGCTCGGCGACGTCGAGGTGTTCGTGCTCGACGAGGCCGACCAGATGCTCGACCTCGGCTTCCTGCAGCCGATCCGCCGCATCGTCTCGGGCCTGCCCAAGGCGCGCCAGAACCTGTTCTTCTCGGCGACCATGCCGGGCGAGATCGGCAAGCTCGCCGACGAGCTCCTGAAGTCGCCGGCCAAGGTCTCGGTGACGCCCCAGGCAACCACCGTCGAGCGCATCGAGCAGCAGGTGCTGTTCATCGAGTCCGCCCGCAAGCGCCAGCTGCTGGCCGATCTCTTCGCCGACGCAGCCCTGCGCCGGACCCTGGTCTTCGCGCGCACCAAGCGCGGCGCCGACCGGGTGGCCAAGTACCTGGAGGGCGCCGGCGTCGGCGCCGCCTCGATCCACGGCGACAAGAGCCAGGGCCAGCGCGAGCGGGCGCTCGCCGCCTTCAAGGCCGGCAAGGTGCGCGCGCTGGTGGCCACCGACATCGCCGCGCGCGGCATCGACGTCGACGGCGTGACCCACGTCGTCAACTACGAGCTGCCGAACGTGCCCGAGGCCTACGTCCACCGCATCGGCCGCACGGCGCGGGCCGGCGCCGACGGCGTCGCCATCAGCCTCGTCAGCGACGACGAGCGCAACCTGCTGCGCGACATCCAGAAGACCACGCGCCAGACCATCCCGGCCTTCGATCGCCGCAACGACCGCGCCCTGGGCGCCCTGGCGGCGGTGGAGAACAAGCTGGAAGCCAAGGCGCCGGCGCCGAAGGCCAAGGCGGCCGACGCCGAGGCGCGCGAACTGCCGGCGGCCCTGCGCAAGCGCCGCCGCC
>DASZQQ010000363.1:0-23930 GCA_035549595.1 Caulobacteraceae bacterium | reverse complement strand
TAGGCCCCAGAAGCGACTCGCTGGGCTCCTCGGTCATGGCGGACGGCAGGGTCGTGGGCTTCAGCGCCGCGGCCTTGGCGATCTGCGAGAAGTCGCGGAACAGCAGGATCTGCACGTAGTCGATCGGCGCGGCGTCGGAATCGAGCGCCACCCGCCACTCGCCGTTCAGGCCCTTGACCACCGTGCCCACCGGCAGGCCGCGCGGATAGACCCCGCCGTCGCCCGAGGTCAGCACGCGGTCGCCCTCGACCAGCGGGTCGTGCGTGCGCACGTAGTCGAGTTTGGGCGAGGCGCTGCCGTCGCCGGACAGGATCGCGCGGGCGTTGGTGCGCGGCACCAGCACCGGCGTGCGACTCTCCATGTCGGTCAGCAGCAGGATGCGGCTGACGCCGGGGGCGACGCCGACCACGCGGCCGACCACGCCGTGCTCGCCGAGCACCGGATTGCCCTCGATCACGCCCTTGTCCGAGCCGGCGTCGGCCAAGCGGGTGTTGTTGAACGGCCCGTGCGCCTCCAGCAGGGTGCGGGCGAACACCATCGGCAGCGGCGGGTCGGTCTTGACCCCCATCAGCGCGCGGTAGCGGCTGTTCTCGTCGCGCAGGGCGATGGCCTCGTCGCGCCACTTCTGGGCTTGCAGGAGTTCGGCCTTCAGCCGCCGGTTCTGGCCGCCCGCGTCGATGTAGGCGCCGACCGCGTCGCCGACGCCGCCGATCCAGCGGATGGGCGCGGACAGGGTCTCGCCGACCGGCGTCAGCACCGTGTCGGCCGTCCGGCGCACCTGGGCGTAGGCGCTCGCGCGCATGGTCTCGCGCCGGTCGCCGAGCAGCAGCGCCAGGGCCGCGATGAGCGCGACCGCCAACGCCACTCCTGCCGTCCAGGCGAGTGGAACCCTAATCGTGCCGAAGGGACCATCCCTGAGGGACAATCGCCGCCTCCCGAGGCCCCCGCCCCGCCAAGAATCGTGATTCTAGATCAGGTTAGCGGGTTTTCCAGCACGCCCTTCATCCACTTTGGATGTTCGAGCACCTTGCCGCACCCCAGGGCCACGCAGGACAGGGGATCGTCGGCCACCGTCACCGGCAGGCCGGTGTGGTCGCGGATCTCCAGATCGAGCCCCCGCAGAAGCGCGCCGCCGCCGGTGAGCATGATGCCCTTGTCGGCGATGTCGGCGGCCAGTTCCGGCGGCGTGGCCTCGAGGGCCACCTTCACCGCCTCGACGATCTGCGAAACCGGTTCGGCCACCGCGTCGGCGGCCTGCTTCTCGCTGATGCGCACCTCGCGCGGCACGCCCTGCATCAGGTCGCGGCCCTTCACGTCGATGGCGAGGCCATGGCCGTCCTCGGGCGAACGCGCGGTGCCGATCTCCTTCTTGATCCGCTCGGCCGTGGTCTCGCCGATCAGGAGATTATGGTGGCGGCGCATGTAGCTGATGATCGCCTCGTCCATCTTGTCGCCGCCGACGCGGACCGAGCGCGAATAGACGATGCCGGACAGCGACAGCACGGCCACCTCGGTGGTGCCGCCGCCGATGTCGACCACCATCGAGCCGGTCGGCTCGTGGATCGGCAGGCCCGCGCCGATGGCCGCGGCCATGGGCTCGTCGATCAGGCCGACGCGGCGGGCCGAGGCGTTGAGGCAGGAATCGTTGATGGCGCGGCGCTCGACCGCGGTGGCGCCGGAGGGCACGCACACGATCACCTTGGGGTTCACGAAGCCCTTGCGGTTGTGGACCTTGCGGATGAAGTGCTTGATCATCTCCTCGGCGACTTCGAAGTCGGCGATGACGCCGTCGCGCATGGGGCGGATCGCCTCCATGTGGCCGGGCGTGCGGCCCAGCATCATCTTGGCCTCGATGCCCACGGCGTGGACCACCTTGCGACCGCCGACCGTGCGCAGCGCCACCACCGAGGGCTCGTTCAGCACGATCCCCCTGCCCTTCATGTAGATGAGGGTGTTGGCGGTGCCGAGATCGATGGCGATGTCGTTGGAGATCACGCCGAACAGGGACGAAAACATTCAGGGCTCGGTGTTGTGGTGGGACCAGGGACGTAACGCGAGGGCCCCAAGTATACCGACCGGCCGCGGATGTCGCGCGATCCCCTCCGCCGCGACTCCGCCTTGCGCCTGAAGGCTCATGGGACGGCCCCCCTGTGCCTTGCCGTGCGGGTGTTTGCAAGGCGTTTGTAACATGTCGCGGGTGCGGCCAAAGCGGGCGCAGGTCCGCGCCGCTCGGCCCGGCGGGACAGGCCGGCCTAAACTATTGAGATCGCCCGTATTTTGTTTCAACCGCGTCGCACGTCGCGCCGTCAGCCCCACGCGGCCAGGACGACGCCGGCGCCCGCCACCACCGCGGCGCCGATCTGGACCAGGCTTAGCCGTTCGGCGAAGAGGCGCCGCCCCGCCAGAGCCGCGATCGGCATCTCGACCACGCCCACGGCCCGCACCGGCCCGGCCGGGGAAAGGGCGAAGGCGGTGAACCAGAGGCCGGACGCCGCCGCGCCGAAGAAGCCGGCCGGCAGGGACGACCGCCAGGCTGTGACCGCCACGCGCAGGGCGCGCGGGTCGCGCAGCGCCAGCCACGCGACGAGGGCGGCCGACTGCATCGACTGCACCGTGAACACGCAGACCTGGGCCGCCAGCGGCAGGTGATGCGGATCCAGCGCGATCGCCGCCTGGCGATAGGCGTTGGACGATATCGCGAAGCCGGTCCCGGCCGCGAGCCCGAGCAGCGCCGCGCTCCAGCCGCGCGGGGCCTGCTCGCCCTTGGGCCAGGCCAGCACGAAAAGGCCGAGGGTGACGAGGGCGATGCCCGCCCAGCGGCCGGCGGCCAGGGGCTCGCCGAGCGCCAGGCCCAGCACCGCCGCGATCGGGATCGAGCTCTGCTGGAAGGCGGTGCCGAGGGCGAAGCTGGAGCGGCGCATGGAGACCAGCATAGCCGCCGTCGCCCCCATCTGCGCCGCGCCGCCGGCCGCGGTCGCCAGCCAGAAGCGCGGGCCGAAGTCGAGCTGCGCGCCGGGGCTGAGCGTCCAGGCGACGCACACGAACAGCAGCGAGAACGGCAGGCCGAACAGGAACCGCACCAGGGTCGCGCCCCACGGTCCCGCCCCGGCCAGCAGGCCGCGCTGCAGCGCATTGCGCGCCACCTGCAACGCCGCCGCGCCGACGGTGAGCGGAATCCAGATCATCGTCCCCCTTTCCCCTTCTGCCGCGGCCGCTCGCGCTGAGGCCGCTCGGCCTGGCGAGGCGACCTCTGGGCGCCCTTCTCCCCACGCGGGAGAAGGTGTCGCCGGAGGCGACGGATGAGGGGGCTCCCAGGCCTCTCAGCGCAAACGGAGGCCGCCCATGACGCACACAAGCCGTTGAGCCGCTGCGAGTCCGCTTCGCGGCAGGCGCCGGAGGGCCCCCTCATCCGACGGCTTCGCCGCCACCTTCTCCCGCGTGGGGAGAAGGGACGCCAGTGGTCACCCGGTCAAGCTCGCGTGGCGTCCGTCGAATTCCCTCCCCCCGACGGTCCCACCAGGGGGAGGGACATCCTTACTGGAACCCGCTGGCCGTGATCGGCTCGGGGGCGCTTTTCTGCTTGCGGGCCAGGAGGTTGTTCAGGGCGTTGACGTAGGCCATGGCGCTGGCGGTCAGGGTGTCGGTGTCGGCCGCCTGGCCGGTGGCGATGCGGCCGTCCTCCTCGAGGCGGACCGAGACCTGGGCCTGGGCGTCGGTGCCCTCGGTGACTGCGTGCACCTGGAAGAGGCGCAGCACCGCCGTGTGCGGGGCGACCTCGTGGATGGCGTTGAACACCGCGTCCACCGGACCGTCGCCGGTCGCCGTGGCCGAGCGCTCCTCGCCGTCGACGGTGACGGTCAGCTGCGCCTCCTGCGGGCCCTCGGTGCCGGCGATCACGCGCAGCGCCTTGACCTGGATGCGGTCGTCGCCGCGGGCCAGGGCGTCGTCGACCAGGGCGACGATGTCGTCGTCGAAGACGTGCTTCTTCTTGTCCGCCAGGTCCTTGAAGCGCCCGAACGCCTCGTTCAGCGCGTTCTGGCCCAGGTCGTAGCCCAGGCCCTTCAGCTTCTCGCGGAACGCATGGCGGCCCGAGTGCTTGCCCATGACCAGGTTCGAGGACCCCTGGCCGACGTCCTCGGGGCGCATGATCTCGTAGGTCTCGGCGTTCTTCAGCATCCCGTCCTGGTGGATGCCGCTCTCGTGGGCGAAGGCGTTCTTGCCGACGATCGCCTTGTTGAACTGCACCGGGAAGCCGGTGATGGCCGAGACGTAGCGGCTGGCGCGGGTGATGTGCTCGGAGCGGATGCGGGTCGGGAACGGCAGGCGGTCGCCGCGCACCTTCAGCGCCATCACCACCTCTTCGAGGGCCGCGTTGCCGGCGCGCTCGCCGATGCCGTTGATGGCCACCTCGACCTGCCGCGCGCCCGCCTGGACGCCGGACAGGCTGTTGGCCACGGCCAGGCCCAGGTCGTTGTGGCAGTGGGTCGAGAAGATGACGCTGTCGGCCCCGGGCACGTTCTCGATCAGGTCGCGGAAGATCTCCGCATACTCCGACGGATAGGTGTAGCCGACGGTGTCGGGGATGTTGATCGTGCCGGCGCCGGCCTTGATCGCCGCCTCGACGCAGCGGCGCAGGTAGTCGCGCTCGGTGCGGGTGGCGTCCTGGGCCGACCACTCGACGTCGCCGCACAGGTTGCGCGCGTGGCTGACCGAGCCGGTGATGGCGTTCAGCACGTCCTCCTGGCTCATGCGCAGGATGTGGTCGCGGTGCTGCGGGCTGGTCGAGATGAAGGTGTGGATGCGGCCGCGTTTGGCGGGCCGGATCGCCTCGGCGGCGCGCTCGATGTCGCCGATCCCGGCGCGGGCCAGGCCGCAGACGGTGCTCTCGGTGACGATCTCGGAGATGCGGCGGACGGCGTCGAAGTCGCCGTTGGAGGCGATCGGGAAGCCGGCCTCGATCACGTCGACGCCCATGTCCTCCAGGATCTTGGCGAGCTCTAGCTTCTCCTCGACGGACATCGAGGCGCCGGGCGACTGCTCGCCGTCACGCATGGTGGTGTCGAAGACGATGACGCGATTGCGCTCAGACTCGCTCTGAGCGGCGGAATTCACGGGGGCGGTCATGGAAAACTCTCTTCACGGTTGGGCTGGTCGGGTGACGGGTCATCCCCTGAGCACCCTGCCGCGAAGGATCACGCAGCCGGCGGCGCCCAGGGGCTGCTAAGCCCCAGGCCGAGAAGAAGCAGGCTGTCGCGACGATTGCGCATGGAAGGGGCGTTTACAGGGATTGCGGACCCCTCGCAAGACTGTTGCGCGCAGAGGGACTATTGGCCGCGAGTACGCAATAAAACACCCTGAATTGAGACTTCCCGGCCGGCGCGTCCGTGAGATGCGCTCGCATACGGAAAATACCTCCCACACAACTGTTGCGAGTGGGTCAATCCTCGCTTTCGCCCGAGGCCTGACGCTCGCGCGCCTTCAGCCAGCGCCGCGCCACGAGGCCCGCGCCGATCCAGAGCGCCGCGGCGGCCGCGAGCAACGCCACGTGGCCCATCCCGCCGCCGCTCATGGCCCGTACGGCGGAGTTTCCGGCGAAGGCGGTGAGCGCGATCTTGGGCACGATGCCGATCCCGGTGCCGGCGGCGAAGTCGAGGAGCCGCATCGGGGTCACACCGGCGGCCATGTTGACGACGATGAACGGCGCGGAGGGCACGAGCCGGACGACGAGGCTGGCCATGAAGCCGTTCTTGCCGATCAGGGCCATGAACTGGTCGACGCCGCGGCTCGCCAGGTCCTTCAGCAGCCGCGCGCCGAACGCCCGTCCCAGCCAGAACCCGACCAGCGACGAGATCCAGGTGCCGATCCAGCTGTAGAGCATGCCCTGCCAGGGCCCGAAGGCGACCACGGCGGCGGCGATCAGCACGAACTGCGGCACGCCCAGGAAGGCCAGGGCCGCGAAGGCCGCCACGGCCACCGGCAGGGCCCAGGGCCCGCGCGCGGCGGTCAGCCAGTGCTCGACCTCCTGTGGCCCGCCGAGGCCCAGCGCCTGGGCGCCGAACAGGAACACGACGCCGACGCCGCCGAACAGCACGAACGAGACGGCGACGCTGCGCCAGGCGCGCGCGTCCATGTTGGTCAGGAAGTCGAGCAGGCGGCGCAACCGGCACCCCGTTGGCGGGCGGAGGAGGCTCCTTCAACACCATCTGCGGCGACGACGCCAACGGCCGTTTCGGGGCGACGGCGCCGCCCGGCGGTCGACGGAGCGCGCACGTTCCACCCAGGGCTGTCGGCGCCTGGTCACACTGGCGTCAACGCCGCCGCAGACCGGCGTTCGCCGACTTGTCCGTCGCCCGGCCCTCGGGCGATGCTCCGCGCCGCTTCGCCGGCGGGGCGGTGGAGCGCGTCCGGCCTCTTGGGGAGGCCGCAGAGGGGAGCGCCGCGCCATGCCCACCGTCCGCGAACTGGGACTTCTCGCCAACGCCGTCTACGACGACAGCCCGGCCGTCGACGGCTGGACCACCGCCTACCGCCACGCCGCCGGCGGCCACCTGGACGGCTTCCAGGCCGCGACCTTCGTCAAGGAAGGCACGACCGTGCTCGCCTTCCGCGGCACGGCCCAGGCGATGGATGCGGTGGCCGACTTCAAGCTCGGCACGGGCATGAACTCGACCTACTTCGACGCGGCCGAGAACTACGCCAACCCCTACGTCGGCCGCAGCAACGTGTTCATCACCGGCCATTCGCTGGGCGGGGCGATCACCCAGGTCGTGGCCAACCGGCGCGGCTTCAAGTTCGCCACCTTCAACGCGCCGGGCGTCGCCGTGCTGGCCTCGCGCAACATCGGCTCGGCGACCCTGGCCATGACCGGCGTGCGCGTCGTGGGCATGATGGCCAGCACCCTTCGCCACCCGATCCAGGCCGTGCGCGACGTGGCGTCGGCCTTCAACACCGTCCATGGCCTCAACGTCTGCCTGGAGAACGACGTCGTCAGCCAGATCGGCGTCCACTACGGCGAGATCATCCGCATCCCCGGCACGTCCAGCAATCCGCTGACCGAGCACCGCATGACGACCATGAACTCGGTCCTGGAAGGCAACCCCGTCGGCTCCCGCGAAGTCTCGGCGATGTAGCCGGCGACTTCGACGTAAAGCAAAGTGAATTCAATAAATTAAACCACGAACCACACGAACCACACGAACCACACGAACCACACGAACGGCTTCGTTGGAGCTGGGCAGGTCGGGACCGACCCCAGACTGTTCGTGTGGTTCGTGTGGTTCGTGGTCAATCGAATCGAGTGGCGCCGCTCGCTCCGAGGACGACGACTACTCAGCCAGGTTCAGGCCGGGGACGGTGCGTTCGCCGAGGGCGCGGATGGCGGGGCTCGTGGCGGACTTGTCGAAGGCTTCGAGGATGCGGTCGAACCGGGCCTGGGTCGCGCCTTTGAACTCCGGATGGGTGAAGATGTAGAGGTCGCCGTCCTTGACGCCCTCGACCACCCGCGCGCCGACCGCCTCGGCCGGGATGCCGGACTGGACCAGCGACGGCCCCTCGGGCCGCGCCGCGGGGGCGTCGGCGCCGTAGGCGCTCGGCCGGTTGCGGCGGCTCTCGTCGATGCGTGTCTTCACGAAGCCGGGGCAGAGGATCGAGACGCCGATGTTCTTGGCTTCCAGCTGCCGCGCCCAGCCTTCGCTCATTGCCACCACCGCGAACTTGGTGGCGCAATAGGGCTCCATGCCGGGCGGCGAGACCATGCCGGCCATGGAGGCGGTGTTGACGAACCAGCCGCCCTCGCCGTGGCTCTCGATCAGCGGGGCGAAGGTCTCGACGCCGTAGACGACGCCCTTGAGGTTGACGTCGATCACCCAGTCCCAGTCGCCCTCGAGCACCGAGCCCAGCGGGCCGCCGCCGCCGACGCCGGCGTTGTTGCAGACGACGTGGACCTTGCCGAACTTGGCCAGGGTCTCCAGCGCCGCCGCCCGCACGGCGCCGCGGCTGGTAACGTCGCACAGCACGCCCTCGGCCCGCACCTGCTTGGCGCGCAGGGCCTCGACCGCGGCCTTCAGGGCGCCGGCCTCGATGTCGGCGATCATCACGTTCATGCCCTCGCGCCCGAACGCCTCGGCCATGGCCAGGCCGATGCCGCTGGCGCCGCCGGTGATGAAGGCGGTCTTGCCCTTCAGGTCCTTCATGTCTCGTCCCTCCCTTGAAGCGGCCGCGATCAGAAGCGGCTCTCGTTGATCTTGTCGAGCCGCTTCAGCGCCGAAGACGCGGTGGCGAAGCGCCCCTTGCGCGCCTCCCAGCGATAGACCGCCCGCCAGAGCCGGACATAGGGCCGGGGCCTGGCCTCGTCGCAGTCCTGCGTGGGGTCGACCTTGCGCTGCTCGCGCACGGTGACCTCCAGCTGGCCGTAGGCCCGGCCGGGGTCGGGGCGGACCTTGAACGTCGGGTTCTCGATGGTCTGCCAGCCGCATGAACGGTCGCTGAGGGTGAACACCTGCCCCAGCAGCGCCCATCGGCCCTCGCGCACGAAGACCACGGTGTGGAAGGCGTAGGTCTGGCCGGTGTTGAAGTGCTCGCTGTAGGTCACCAGGGCGTCGTCGCGCGGCGAGAGGTGCAGCAGCGGGTGCTCGGAGAGGCTGGAGTCGCGGTCCATGCCGACGTCGACCGCGTCGAGCAGCTTCGGCTTCGGCGCGTCGTCGAACAGGGCCAGCAGCACGGTCCCGGCCACGCGGTCGTCGGTGTGGCCGAGCTCGGCCAGGACCGCCAGGCGTGGGCGCCCGCCGGCGCGGATCCTCGCCGCCTCGATGAAGCCCACGGTCACCGGGTCGGGCGGGTCGCCGCCGTTGTCGCCGCCGGCGACGTGGCGCAGGGCCTCGGGCAGATGGCCCTCGAGGTCGTGCGTCGAGGCGTTTTCGGCGAGATCCGGAACGACCTGGCGCAGCAGATCCTGGTAGCGCAAGCCCGGATGGCCCGGCACGGGATCTGGCGGCGCCGCGGCGAGCGCCGGATCGGCGGCGAAGGCGGTGACCAGCGCCAGGACGGCGGCGGAAAGGTGAGCGCGCATTCGTCGGCTCCGCTTCGGACCGATCGCCGCGCCGCCCGCGCGGGGACCCAGGCCCTTTATTGCGCTGCGGCGCCGCCCCGCGTAAACAGCCGGCGCGCTCAAGCCTCCCCATATCCCTCGAAGGAGTCCGACATCATGTTCGCCGAATCCGCTGCGCTCGCCCGCGTGAAGCCCTCCGCCACGGTGGCGGCCGGGGCCAAAGCGCGCGCCCTCCGCGCGGCCGGCCGGGACATTATTTCCCTGGACGCGGGCGAACCGGACTTCGACACGCCGGACAACATCAAGGAAGCGGCCATCAAGGCCATCCGCGACGGCAAGACCAAGTACACCGACCCGGACGGCATGCCGGAGCTGAAGGACGCCATCGTCGGCAAGTTCGCCCGCGAGAACGGCCTGACCTACCAGCGCAGCCAGATCCACGTCGCCCCGGGCGGCAAGCCCGTGATCTTCAACGCCATGATGGCGACGCTGAACCCCGGCGACGAGGTTTTGATCCCGGCGCCCTACTGGGTCAGCTATCCGGACATGGTGATGCTGGCCTCCGGCACGCCGGTGTTCGTCAAGACGCGCGCCGAGAACGGCTTCAAGGTCGAGCCCGAGGCTCTGGAGCGGGCGATCACGCCCAGGACCAAGTGGCTGATCCTGAACTCGCCGTCGAACCCGTCCGGCGCGGCCTACACCGAGGCCGAGCTGCGCGCCGTGGCCGACGTGCTCCTGCGCCACCCGCAGGTGTGGGTGCTGACCGACGACATGTACGAGCACCTGGTGTTCGGCGACTTCGCCTTCCGCACCATCGCCCAGGTCGAACCGGCGCTCTACGACCGCACCCTGACCATGAACGGGGTCTCCAAGGCCTACGCCATGACCGGCTGGCGGATCGGCTACGCCGGCGGGCCCGAGAAGCTGATCGCCGCCATGCGCAAGATGGCGAGCCAGACCACCTCCAACCCCTCGTCGATCTCGCAGTGGGCGGCCGTCGAGGCGCTGAACGGCACGCAGTCGTTCATCAAGCCGAACGCCAAGCTGTTCGAGGGCCGGCGCGACCTGGTGGTGTCGATGCTGAACCAGGCCGCGGGCCTGAAGTGCCCGACGCCGGAAGGCGCGTTCTACGTCTACCCCTCGTGCGAGGGCCTGATCGGCAAGACCGCGCCCAGCGGCAAGACCATCGGCAGCGACCAGGACTTCGCCATCGAGCTCCTGGAGACCGAAGGCGTGTCGGTGGTGTTCGGCGAGGCCTTCGGCCTGTCGCCGTTCTTCCGCATCAGCTACGCGACCTCGAACGCCCTGCTGGAAGACGCCTGCGGCCGCATCCAGCGCTTCTGCGGCAACGTGAAATAACCTCCCTCCCCCTTCGTGGGCAGGGCTATCGCCTATGGGCCGTGACGGCCCGAAGGACGCCGCAGGACTTGGCGAGGCGACCTCTGGGCGCCCTTCTCCCCACGCGGGAGAAGGTGTCGCCGCAGGCGACGGATGAGGGGGCTCCCGGACCTCTCAGCGCGTGCTGAGGCCGGCTAAGGCGCTGATTTTCCGCCAGACCCCTTCGCCGAGCCTCAGGTCCGCTGGGCGGCGGACGCCGGAGGGCCCCCTCATCCGACGGCTTCGCCGCCACCTTCTCCCGCGTGGGGAGAAGGGACGCCAGAGGTCACCCGGTTCTCTGTCGCGCAGACCTCTGACGCTCCGCACGCTCCTGGCCGAAGCCAAATGCAATTCCCCTACGCTTCAGGGGAGGGAGACAGCGCCTAGTGAGCCCTGGTCCAGTGTTCCCTGGCCGCGTCGTGGGTCAGGTTCAGGTGGACCTTGTCGTCGATGAAGTCGACCCAGCTGAGCGGGATCAAGCGGTGCGCGCCCAGGGTCGAGACGTCCATCTTGGCGAGCTCGATCTCCGAGCCCTTGACGTGGTCGACCCGGCCGACGTGTCGGTCGTCCGAGCTGACGATTTCCATATGCTCGCGGATCTGGCTGGCGTCCGCCATGGTGTTCCTCCTGTCGGATGAAACCGCCGGACGTGGCGGTCGGCCTAGCAACGGCCGCGGCGCCGGTCCGGTTGCAGGCGAAGTCCCGCCGGCGCAGAATCTGCGCCGAGCCGAGGAAGGCGGAGCCGCATGAGCGAGATCATCAACCTGAACAAGGCCCGCAAGGCCCGCCAGAAGGCCGCCGCGGCGGCCAAGGCGAAGGAAAACCGCGCCCGCTTCGGCCGCCTCAAGACCGAGACCGAACTGGAACGCCGCCGCCGCGAAAAGGCCGAGGCGGCGCTGGACCAGGCCCGGCGGGACGAGGACTAGGGGCCGGTGCCCCGCGCCCTGGCGAGCACCTCGTCGATCGCCGCGATGACGGTGTCGGGCTGGTCGAGGGCGACGTAGTGGCCGCTGCCCGGCACGATGCGCCACCGGCCGATGCGCGAGCGCTGGGCCAGGCGCCGGTGGCCCGCCTGCCAGTCCTCCACCTGGGCCCGCTGCTCGGCGGCGGTGTTCCAGGCGCGGGTCGGAGGGTCCGAGGCCGAGAGCACGATCATCGGCAGATCGCCGAACGGGCGCGAGAGCCGGCGCTCCTCGAGGGTGTCCTCGCTCGGGCCGTCGCCGGCCTCGGGCAGGAAGAAGCGCCGGGACTGGGCGTACTCGGTCTCGTACCAGAACGGGTGGCCGAGGATGTAGCCGAGGTAGGCCACCTCCTCCGGCGCCTGCGGCGGCGGATAGCTCATGCAGCCCTTCGCGTCCGCGAGGCTCAACCCCCCGGCCCGCGCGAGCGCGGCGCAATCGAGGAGCCGTGCTTCGCCGGCCCGGATGTGCTCGCGGTCGACCGCCAGGCTCTCCGGCGGCCGCGGGTCCACCTGGCCCGAAAAGCCCGGATCGAGGAGGACGAGGCCGGCGATCCCGGCCGGGAACCGGTCGGCATACACGGTGGCGTAGAATCCGCCGATCGAATGGCCGACGATCACCACCGGCCCCTTCACGCCCGCCTTGGCCAGGATCTCGCGCAGGTCGTCGGTGACGCTGACGGCGGTGACCGGCTTTGTCGGCGGGTCGCTGTAGCCCATGCCCGGCCGGTCGTAGACGCACGCCCGCGTCCGCGCGGCCACGGCGCCGAACACCTTGCGCCAGCTGAGCACCGAACCTTCGCCCCCGGAGTCGAACACAACGGCGGGCGTCCCCTGCCCTTCGCAATGGAAATTGATCCGCCGGCCGTCGTCGAGGCGCAGGTAGTGCGGGCCGACGAGATCGGCGCCCGCGTCCGCAGCCGCGTCCGCAGCCGCAGCCGGCAGGGCCAGGCAAAGCGCCAGAAACACAAGCGCCGCCACCTGCTTCATCCAGACCTCCCCCATTCGCGGGCAAGGTTAGGACGATCCACCCGCGGTTGTCTTCCCCCGAGGTCGCAGGGCCACGCTTGCCATCGCCCCCTATCCGCTCATCCCGACGAAAGTCCCAAAAAGCGATAGCCCTGCCCCCAGGGCCGCGCCGAGATCGTCAGCGCATCACGCCATAGCCGCCGGGCGCGCCGGGGACGTTGGGGTTGCGGGCCTCGGCGGGGATGGCCTGGTAGGCGACGGGCGGCGTCAGGCCCAGGCGCCTGCGCGCGGCCTCCAGGGGCTCGTTCAGCAGCGCCTCGTAGTCCTCGCCCGGCAGCCAGGCCGCGGCCTTGCCGCGCCGGAAGCCCTCGAGCACCGCCTTGCGGTAGGGGCGCCCGGCCTCGCCCTTGGCGCGCAGGAAGCCGCCCCAGGCGATGAAGGCCCAGCCCAGGCTCTTCGTCTGCGGGTACGAGAAGGCGACCAGGCAGAGTTCGCCCAGCCCGTCGCGGCCGTAGCCGGTGAGGATGTGCCAGATGTCGTGCGTGTCGCGGATGCGGCGGCCATACCAGGCGTACGGATGGCGGATATCGGCCTGGCCGTCGGCGAGGCCCTTGCGGCTCTCGTCGGCGAGGCCTTCGGCGGACAGGTTCTCGCCGCGGACGAAGTCGCGGTAGGCCGCGCCGACCGTGCCGGGGGCGAAGGAATCGAGCCAGGCGTCGTCCATCAGCCGCGCCGCGAGCTCCGTGCGGTCATAGGCGATGCGGCCGCCGCCCGGATGACGCAGCAGCTGTTCATAGCCCTTCGCCGCCGAGTCCCCGTTCAGCGCCCGCATGATTTCAAACACTTGCGAGGTGTCTTCCTTGTCGCGGAAGAGGCGGCGCAGGGCCCCGAAGGCGCGCAGCCAGTCGCGGCCTTGACGGACCTGGGGGCGGGAGGAACCTTGGGCGATGGTCGCAGCGGTCATGGCGAGACTCCGGGGCTATCCGACGCGAGGTCAAGGTGACGCATCCGTCACCTTTTAACAAGAGGCGTTCGCAGAAAAACATGCCGAGTCTTCGAAAACGTTCCGTTACCCTGGCCGGGCACGCCACCTCCCTGGCCCTGGAGCCGGAATTCTGGGACGCGCTGGAAGCCGCCGCGCGCGCGCGGGGCGCCAGCCTCGCCGCCCTGATCGCGGACATCGACGAGACCCGGGGCGAGCGCCCCCTCGCCTCCGCCTGCCGGGTGCGGGCGCTGCGCTTCGCCCAGGGGACATGATCGCTGCCGAAGGCGGCGTTCGTGTCCCCGTCCGCTGGAGGGGACACGTTCCTGCGGAACATGTCCCCGAACGCTCCTGCGAAGACGCTGCGGCGTGCTACATATGTTCCCTGTCGAATCCGAAGAGCCTGTTCCGTTGTCCGACGTTCCCGCCCCGCGCATTTCCGACCTCGCCCGCGTCTCCGGGCCCGACTACCTGGGCGGCCTTAATCCGGAACAGCGCCAGGCCGTCGAAGCCACCGACGGGCCGGTGCTGGTGCTTGCCGGCGCGGGCACCGGCAAGACCCGCGTGCTGACGACGCGCCTGGCGCACATCCTGGCCACGGGCCGCGCCCGGCCGTGGGAGCTGCTGGCGGTCACCTTCACCAACAAGGCCGCGCGCGAGATGCGCGAGCGGATCACGGCGATCATCGGCCCGGCCGCCGAGGGCCTGCGCTGGCTCGGCACCTTCCACTCGATCGCCGCCCAGATCCTGCGCCGGCACGCCGAGCTCGTGGGCCTGAAGTCCAGCTACACGATCATCGACGTCGACGACCAGGAGCGGCTGATCAAGCAGCTGCTCGAGGCCGAGAACATCGACGCCAAGCGCTGGACGCCGCGCCACTTCGCCGGCCTCGTCGACCACTGGAAGAACCGCGGCTGGACGCCCGACAAGCTGCCGCCGGCCGAGGGCGGCCACTTCGCCAACAACAAGGGCGCCAGGCTCTATGCCCTCTACCAGGAGCGGCTGAAGGTCCTGAACGCCTGCGACTTCGGCGACCTCCTGCTGCACAACCTGACCATCTTCACCCAGCACCCCGACGTGCTGGCCGAGTACCACGAGCGCTTCCGCTACATCCTGGTCGACGAGTACCAGGACACCAACGTGGCCCAGTACCTGTGGCTGCGGCTGCTGGCGCAGAAGCGGCAGAACGTCTGCTGCGTCGGCGACGACGACCAGTCGATCTACGGCTGGCGCGGGGCCGAGGTGGACAACATCCTGCGCTTCGAGCGCGACTTCCCCGGCGCGGTGGTGATCCGCCTGGAGCGCAACTACCGCTCCACGGAGCACATCCTGGCGGCCGCCTCGGGCCTGATCGCGACCAACAAGGGCCGGCTCGGCAAGACCCTGTGGACCGAGGCGCAGGGCGGCCAGAAGGTCCAGGTGCGCGGCGTCTGGGACGGCGAGGCCGAGAGCCGCCTCGTCGCCGACGAGATCGAGCGCTGGAAGAAGGGCCGCCGCTACCGCGACATCGCCATCCTGGTGCGCGCCTCGTTCCAGATGCGGGCGTTCGAGGAGCGCTTCGTGCTGCTGCAGATCCCCTACCAAGTGGTCGGCGGCCCGCGGTTCTTCGAGCGCGCCGAGATTCGCGACGCCCACGCCTACCTGCGCCTCGTGCAGTCAGAAGACGACGACCTGGCGTTCGAGCGCATCGTCAACGTGCCGCGCCGCGGCCTGGGCGACACGACGATCCAGAAGCTGCTGCAGCTGGCCCGCCGCGAGGGCGTCTCGGCCATCGCCGCGGCGCGCGAGCTGGTGCGCACCGACGAGCTGCAGGCGCGCACCCGCACCGCGCTGTCGAACTTCCTGCGCGACCTCGACCGCTGGAAGGGCCAGAAGGCCGCCCTGCCCCACCAGCGCCTGACCGAGACCATCCTGGAGGAGAGCGGCTACATCGACGCCCTGCGCCTCGACAAGGGCCCGACCAGCCAGACGCGGCTGGAGAACCTCAAGGAGCTGGTCCAGTCGATGGGCGCCTTCGAGACCCTGGAGGCCTATCTCGAGCACGTCTCGCTGGTGATGGACCTGGAGCGCGACGGCGGCGACGACGCGGTGCAGATCATGACCCTGCACTCGGCCAAGGGGCTGGAGTTCCCGCTGGTGTTCCTGCCCGGCTGGGAGGAAGGCGTGTTCCCCAGCCAGCGCAGCATGGACGAGAAGGGCGAGAAGGGCCTGGAGGAGGAGCGGCGCCTGGCCTACGTCGGCATCACCCGCGCCCGCGAGGAGGCGCGCATCTCCTTCGCCGCCAACCGCCAGGTCTACGGCCGCTGGACCAGCCAGCTGCCCAGCCGCTTCGTCGACGAACTGCCCGCCGCCCACGTCGAGGCGGCGTCCGAGACCGGCTACTACGGCGGCGGCCCGGGCATGCGCGAAGCCGGCAGCCGCTGGGACGACGTCTCCTACGGCGCCGGCTACGACAGCCCCGGCTGGAAGCGCGCCCACGCCCGCGGCTACGCCGGCGGCCCGCCCGGCCGCACCCAGGTGATCGAGGGCGAGGGCCGCCTGGTGGCCGTCTCCGACCCCGCCCACGCCAGCGCCTACGCCAAGGGCGACCGGGTGTTCCACCAGAAGTTCGGCTACGGCGCGATCCGCATGATCGAGGGCAACAAGCTGACCGTCGCCTTCGACAAGGCCGGCGAGAAGAAGGTCATCGACAGCTTCGTCGAGCGCGCCTGAGCCCTTCCCGAACCCGCGTGGGCGTGTCTACCTGAGCGCGAAACGGGGGATCCGACATGAATCGATTGGTTGCGGGACTTGCGCTCTTCCTGGCGGCGGTGGCCGCAACGCCGGCCTGGGCGGCCACGGCCGCGGCGCCCGCGCCGGCCACGAGCGCGGCGATCGATCCCGTGCCGCTCGGCGTCGAGACGGCCCACCTGATGTTCAAGGACATCGATTTCCGCGCCAGCATCACCAGCCATCTCGAATCCCTCGACCACGCCTTCGACGGCATGCCGGGACGCCCGGAGTGGAATCAGCTGATGCGCGACTCGCTGCTCGAGGAGGCCGACCACATCGGGCCGATGATGGAGCGCTTCATCGGCCGCGCCTTCGCACGCAGCTACAGCGTCGACGAACTCAACGCCGGTCTGACTCTGCTGCGCGGCCCTGCAGGCGAGGCCATGGCCCAGGAGATCGCCAGGGCCGCCGCCCACCCCTCCGATCTGCCGCAGCCGGAACCGGCGATCGTGCAGACCGAGATGCGCCGACTGCTGCGGACGCCGGCGGGCCGCTCATGGCTGGAGAAAATGAAGAACATCGAGACGACGCTCGGGTCGGTGACGAACGACATGGTCGCCAGCTTCACCCTCGAATGGCTGCAGACGTTCCTGGTCAGGGCCCGCGCCAACGAGGTCGCCAACCATGGCGGGTGAGCGACGAGCGTCCCGATGCGGCTGATCGGCGCGCTGGCGCTCGGCGTCCTGGCCGTCGGCCTCGCAGGGGCCGGCCATGCGCCGGAGCCGCCGCCGTTCGCCGTCGGCCTGCCGCCGGGCTTCACCACCCGGGTGAGCGAGGGGCCGGACTTCACGGTCTGGTACTTCGAGAAGGGCGGCAAGGCTTTCGCCGGGGCCTATGCCGGCAACTTCCCGCAGTTCCCGGTCAAGACCGGCGCCGACCGCGAGCCGGTCGGGCCCTACCAGCAGACCGTGGTCTGCGCCGGGTCCGAGGTGAAGCGACGCGACATCCTGCTGGTCCTGAAGCAGGACTTCCCCCGGCTGATCCACGCCTGGACAGTGGACCTGCCGGCCGCCGACCGCGCGAGCGCCGAGGCGATCCTGACCAGCATCCACACCGCCGGCAATCCGGGCGTGCCGGCCTCCGCGCTGCAGCGCTGCGGCTGAGACTTCGCGCCGCTTTCCGCGCCGAAATCGTCCCGGTCGCGGGGGTGGCGAAGCCCTTCGATTTGTCCACGAACCACACGAACCACACGAACGGACGGAGCCCGTCACGGCGCGCGGCGTCCATCCGGATCCGTTCGTGTGGTTCGTGTGGTTCGTGGACTCATACTTGCCAGGCGCAGCGCCCGAACGATGGGCGCTGGCGCGCCAGACCCAGCCCTAGCCTTCCAGGTCCTCGGCGAGGATGGCCATCTCGAACAGGTACGAGCCTTCCTCGTCCTCGTCCTCGTAGATGACGCCGATGAACTCGCCCTTCACCTCGACCTCGGCGGAGTCCTTCTGCTTGCGCGCCCGCACGGCGATGTGCGGGTTGCCGAAGGTGCGCTTCAGGTGGGCCTGGATGCGGTCGATTTCTTTCTGGTCCACGCGGGGGCGCTCCGATGTCACTGGCCCGGAACCTAGCCGCATTCGCGGCCGGAGCAAGCGATCAGGCGCCCAGGGGGCTCAGATGACGTAGTCGTAGACCGCCTCGGCGAGGGTGTGGTCCATGGTCCGGGCCGGCTCCTCGCAGGTCGGGCAGTTGACGAGGCGCGCCGGCACGCCGGCCGCCGTGCAGTGCGCCGGCACGTCCTTCAGCACCACCGAGCCGGAGGCGACCTTGGCGTAGTCGCCGATGCGGATGTTGCCCAGGACCTTGGCCCCGGCCCCCAGCAGCACGCCGCGGCCGATCTTGGGGTGGCGGTCGCCGCGCTCGGCCCCCGTGCCGCCCAGGGTCACCCCGTGCAGCATGGAGACGTCGTCGCCGACCTTGGCCGTCTCGCCGATGACGATGCCGGTGCCGTGGTCGAAGAAGGCGCCGCGGCCGATCTCGGCCGCCGGGTGGATGTCGAGCTGGAACAACTCCGAGACCCGGCTCTGCAGGTAGAAGGCCATCGCGTCGCGGCCCTCGGTCCACAGCCAGTGGCTGATGCGGTGCGACTGCAGGGCCAGGAAGCCCTTGAAGAACAGGAACGGCTGGACATAGCCCTTGCACGCCGGATCGCGCTCGAACACGGCCTTCAGGTCGGCCTCGGCGGCGGCGATGATGCCCGGATCCGTGGCGTAGGCCTCCTCGGCCACCTCGCGCAGGCTCATGGCCCGCAGCTCCTGGTCGCCGAGCTTGCGCGCCAGCTGGAACGACAGGGCGTCGTCCAGGCCCGCGTGGCTGAGGATGGTGGCGTTGACCAGCGACGCGAGGCTGGGCTCGGTCTTGGCCACGTGCTGGGCCTCGTTGCGCAGCGCGGCCCACACCGGCGGCGCGGCCGCGGCGTCGACGACTTCCAGGTGCTGGACCATCCGGTCCTCCCTCTTCTTCACCGTGCCTTGGCCCTTCGAGACGATATGGGTCGACAGCCTAAGCCCCGCCACCCCTCGGTTGTCAAAAAAAATCCGCCACCGGCGTCGTTGCGGAAGCCGGCCCGTCCCTATACCTCCGCCAGGCTTGCGCAATCCTGAAAAGCCCCGCGGAAAAGCCTGCCGTGACCACATCCGTTCCCGCCGCGCCGCAGTTCGGCGATCCGCTGCCGATCGAGGCCTCTCCGCAGGTGCTGGCCTTTCTCGCCCGGCGGCGCTCGGCTTCAGCGATGACGCTCGCCGCGCCCGGCCCGACCGAAGCCGAGCTCGCCGAGATGCTGCGCCTGGCCGCCCGCGCGCCGGACCACGGCAAGCTCGCGCCGTGGCGGTTCGTGATCCTGGACGGCGAGGCCAAGGCCGCGTTCGTCGCCGGGCTCGAGAAGATCGCCGCCGGCCGCGAGGACGGTGCGAAGCTCATGGCCAAGCTCGGCAAGATCAAGGCCCCGCCGCTGACCGTCGCCGTCGTCTCGCGCGCCACGCCGGGCGAGATCCCCGAGTGGGAGCAGCGCCTTTCCGCGGGCGCCGTCTGCACCCTGCTGACCATCGCCGCCCAGGCCATGGGCTACGGCGCCAACTGGATCACCGACTGGTACGCCTACGACGCCGAAGCCACCGCCCTGCTGGGCCTCGGCGACGGCGAGCGGGTGGCCGGCTACGTCCACGTCGGCACGACCGCCGAGGCGCCGCTCGAACGCGTCCGCCCCGACATGGCCGCCGTCGTCAGCCGCTGGCGCCCACGATAGGACCTGCTGGAACCGGGCACATGTTACGCAGGAACGTGTCCCCTCCAGGCAAACGGGGACACGAACCCGCTTGCAGCGGTTTCATGTCCCCGGATCAGACCAGCGCCAGCGGCCTGTAGCGGGCAAGGTCGAGCAGGCGTTCGGATCAGCGGCCGCGGTAGGGCGGCACGCCCTGGTCGGGCAGCCACAGGCCCTCGGGCGCCGGGCCTGTCTGCCAGAAGACGTCGATCGGGATGCCGCCGCGCGGATACCAGTAGCCGCCGATGCGAAGCCAGGTGGGCTGGGCGACCTCGACGATCTTCCTGCCGATGGCGATCGTGCAGTCCTCGTGGAAGGCGCCGTGGTTGCGGAACGAGCCGAGGTACAGCTTCAGCGACTTGGACTCGATCAGCCAGTCGGCCGGCGCGTAGTCGATGACGAGGTGCGCGAAGTCCGGCTGGCCGGTCACCGGGCACAGGGACGTGAACTCGGGCGCCGTGAAGCGCGCGAGGTAAAGGGCGCCCTTCTGCGGGTTCGGCACGCGCTCCAGCACGGCCTCCTCGGGGCTGGCGAAGCCGCGCACGTCGCGGCCGAGCTGGGTCAGGTCATCCTGGGTCATGACCAACGCCTTAGCGCCAAACGGGCCGGCCGCGAAATCCGCGACAACCGGCGCCGGCGCCGCTATCAAGGCGCAAAACCCAGGGACGGACAGGGAGAAGGCCATGTCGGGCAAGGATTTCGACGGCGCGGTGATCGTGGTCACGGGCGCTTCCACGGGCCTCGGCCGGGCGATGGCGGTCGAGACAGCCTCGCGAGGCGCGCAGGCGGTGGTGATCAACTACGCGTCCAGCGCCGACGAGGCCAAGGAGACCGCCCGCCTGGTCGAAACCCACGGCGCCAAGGCCGTGCTGTGCCAGGGCGACGTGGCCAAGGACGAGGACTGCCGCAGGATCGCCGCGGCCGCCGCGCCGTTCGGCCGCATCGACGCCCTGTTCAACAACGCCGGCATCACCAAGTTCGCCAACAACCACGCTGACCTCGACGCGGTGTCGGCCGAGGACTTCCTGCGGCTCTACGGCGTCAACGTGGTCGGCGCCTTCCAGATGATCCGCGCCGCCCGCTCGCTGCTGGAGGCCGCTCCGGCGCCGGGCGCGGTGGTCAACACGGCCTCGATCGCCGGCGTCGTCGGCATCGGCTCGTCCGTGCCCTACGCCGCCTCGAAGGGCGCGATGATCACCATGACCATCTCGCTGGCCCGCGCCCTGGCGCCGAAGATCCGGGTCAACGCCATCTGCCCCGGCTTCATCGACACGCCCTGGTTCGGCCGCGGCATGGACGCCGAGCGCCTGGCGCGGATGCGCGAGGGCGTGGCCGCCTCGACGCCGCTGAAGGTCGCCTCGACCGCGGAGGACATCGCCGGTCCGGCCGTGTTCCTCGCCTCCCCCGCCGCCCGCCACATCACCGGCGAGACGCTGCTGGCCGACGCCGGCACGCACCTGGGCTTCGCCGCCATGGGCATGCGCTAGAGCCTTCCCCGGTCAGGTCGAATCGACCTGACCGGGACAAGAAGGCTCGATTCTTTGAGTTTGAGCGCCTCCTGATCGCCAACCGGTTCCCACTTTGGCGGGAAGCGCTCTGGAGGCGCCCCCGCGCCCCTTACGCCAAGCTTAGGCCGGTCCTTGCCGGTCCGGATCGAATCCCGATGCGCCGACGCCTAAGCTTTCGTTTGCTGCGTCTTTGGGCGCCGCGGTTGCACAAGTCTTGGGCAATCGCGGCCGCAGGGCGCGCATTTTCTGATCGCCGGAACAGGCAGTGGGCGCGCGAGGCCCCCGGGGTTTGGCCTCACGGCAAAGCCTCGCGAACGTGAGGCCCGCGGTCAGGATCGTTCCGCCGCGGACCACCGAAGGCGCGCGTTCACGGCGCCGGCGGGACAACAAGGGGATAGTGAATGAAGATCTGGAAACTCGCTCTGGCCGCCACGGCGGCGACCTTCGGCCTCGCCAGCGCGGCGCTCGCCGACGACAAGCCGACCGTCGCCTTCAACGCCGGCATCACCAGCGACTACATGTTCCGCGGCCTGGACCAGTCCGCGGGCAATGTCGCCGGGTTCGGCGGCATCGACGTGACCTGGGGCAAGGCCTACGTCGGCACCTGGGTCAGCCACGTCGACTTCGACGGCGATGCGCTGAACGGCAACCACACCCTGGCCGAAGTCGACGTCTACGGCGGCGTGCGTCCGACCGTCGGCCCGGTCAACCTCGACCTGGGCGTGATCGGCTACATCTATCCGCGCCAGCCGAGCGGCTTCAACGAGAACTACGTCGAGCTGAAGGGCCTGGCCTCGGTCACGGCCGGACCGTTCACGCCGGGCGTGGCGGTCTACTACTCGCCCGACAACAGCTTCGCGACCGGCCACGAGACCTACCTCGAAGGCAACCTCGCCTACGCCTTCAAGAACAAGATGTCGGTGAGCGGCGCCGTCGGCCACGAGTTCCTCGACCAGGCCAAGGCCGGCATCTCGGGTTACACCCTGTGGAACGTGGGCGCGACCTACCCGATCAACGACCACCTGTCGGTCGACCTGCGCTACTACGGCACCGACCACACCGCGAAGAACTTCTACGGCGAAGACAAGCACTTCCCGTTCAACGCCGCCGACCGCGTCGTCGGCACGCTGAAGGTGACCTGGTAACGAGCGATCGGGGACATGTACCGCCAGGTACGTGTCCCCAGCCGGGCTTCCCGCTTCAGACGGAAGACACAGGGGACACGAACCCTGCCTGCGGCAGGGATCATGTCCCCGAAGCCGTTCAGCCCCGGCCGATGAACGGCATCTTGGTCGCCATCACCGTCAGGAACTGCACATTCGCGCCAGGCGGCAGGGAGGCCATGTAGACCACCGCCCGGGCCACGTCGGCGACGTCCATCACCGGCTCGGGGGCGATCGTCCCGTTCGCCTGCGGCACGCCCTGGCCCATGGTCATGCGCGCGGTCAGGTCCGTCTGGGCGTTGCCGATGTCGATCTGGCCGCAGGCGATGTCGAAGGCGCGGCCGTCGAGCGAGGTCGAGCGCGTCAGGCCCGTGATCGCGTGCTTGGTGGCGGTGTAGGGCGCCGAGTTCGGCCGCGGCGCATGGGCCGAGATCGAGCCGTTGTTGATGATCCGGCCGCCGCGCGGGTCCTGGGCCTTCATCATCCGGAACGCGCCCTGGGTGCAGAGGAAGGCGCCGGTCAGGTTGACGTCGACGACGCGCTTCCAGGCCTCGTAGCTCAGCTCCTCGAGCGGCACGGGCGGGGCGCCGGTCCCGGCGTTGTTGAACAGCAGGTCCAGGCGGCCGAACGCCTCGCCGATCCTGGCGAACAGCGCCTCGACCGAGGCCGGGTCGCCGACGTCGGCGGCGATGGCGAGCGCGCGAACGCCCAGCGCCTGGGCCCTGGCGGCCACCGGCTCCAGCCGCTCCAGTCGCCGTCCGCACAGCGCCAGCGACCAGCCCGCCTCGGCAAGGGCCAGCGCGCAGGCCTCGCCGATGCCGCTGCCCGCGCCGGTGACCAGGGCGATGCCCGCCATGCCTACCCCCTTGTTCAGCCCGTCCTCTTGGCCAGGAACGCGCGCACCCGCCGTTCGGCGTTGGCGCGGATGTTCATGTAGAACAGGTTGTAGTCGTAGACGTGGTAGATTCCGCCCAGCGTGGCGATGTTGTTGAACGTCCGGCCGGTGTCCGGCGAGATGTCGACGCCGACCTCGCCGTTCTCGCACCAGGCCCCTGTGACGTGCGGGATCGGCGCGGCCATGGCCCCGCCGCCGGGGCGCGCCGGCTCGGCGCCGAGGTTCGCGTCCGGCCCCGCCGCGCCGTCCTTCACCCAGGTCAGCGGGTTCACGCAGGCGATCGGCTGGTCGTGCGCGAGCTCGTAGCGGCCGTCGAACCAGATCACCGAGCGGTCGCGCCGGCGCGCATCGTCGGCCCCGCGGCGCACGGCGTTCCAGTTGACGAGGCAGCCGGTCTGGGTCGGCGTGCGGCAGACCGGCAGGCCCCTGGCCTCGATCGCCGCCGGGACCGACGAGCCGGCCACCACGGCGTAGACCAGCCGCTTTTGCAGCGGCGTGCCGATCACCTTCTCCTGCAGCAGGCGCATGGCGTGGATCGAGCCCTGGCTGTGGCTGGCGATGATGAACGGGCGGCCGTGGTTCTCGTGCGCCAGGTACCAGTCGAAGGCGCGGGCGACGTCGGCATAGGCCAGGTCGATGGCGCGGAAGCTGTCGGGCTCGTCCTTCAGGAACGCGGCCAGCACCGCCTGGCGGTAGCGCGGCGCATAGATGCGGCAGCAGCCGTTGAAGACGCTGGCCTGGTAGCGCAGCACGCCGCCGTCGACCTGGGCCCCGGTGCGCCCGCCCTCGTCGTAGCGCGCATTCCAGCTCTCGCCGGCGAGGTAGGTGGTCGGGTGGATGAAGAACACGTCGACCCTGGCCGCCTCCGGAGCGATCGGCGGGCCGACGCCTTCCGGCGTCTCCAGGGCGGCCGAGGGCCGGCCCGGCCAGGCGGCCCACGCCTCGGGGCGGGCGTAGTCCGGCGCCGGCGGGGCGGCGGCCGCATCGAACGGCTGGCGCGGCGCGCC